>CAZIIX010000217.1:1230-4750 GCA_964539345.1 uncultured Actinomycetes bacterium
TCACCTCGGATCCCGTGCGGGCGCCCGATTCGCGCGACGACGATGCGGCTGGGTGTCACGGCGCCGGTCGGCGTGCCGACGTTCAGCGACCGTCGGTGTCGACGACGTCCACCCGCACGCCGCGACCGCCGACGGCGGCCACGACCGTGCGCAAGGCGGTCGCGGTGCGTCCGCCGCGGCCGATGACCTTGCCCAGGTCGTCCGGGTGCACGTGCACCCGGAGCGTGCGGCCGCGCCGTCCGGTGGACAGCTCGACCCGCACGTCGTCGTCATGGTCGACGATGCCGCGCACCAGGTGGTCGAGCGCCTCTTCCAGGGTGTCCACGTCGCTCAGCTCTCGTCGGCCTTGGCGGCAGCCTCGTCGGCGGCTTCGGCGGCGGCAGCCGCGTCATCGGCGGCGATATTGGCGGCCTCGGCTGCGGATTCCGACTCGGACTTGGTGTCGGCGACGCCGGTCGAGGTCTCGGCGGCGTCGGTCTTCGCTGACTTCTCGGCCTTGGTCTCGGAGGCCTTGGTCTCGGAGGCCTTGGCAGCGGCCTTCTCGGGCTGCTCGGCCTTCTCGGTCTTGTCGGCCTTCTCGGTCTTGTCGGCCTTCTCGGTCTTGTCGGCCTTCTCGGTCTTGTCGGCCTTCTCGGTCTTCTTCGGGGCCTTCTTCTTGGCGGTGGTGGCCTCTCCGGCGTCATCGCCACCGACGGCCGCGAGCGCAGCCTCGTAGCGTTCCCGCTTGCTGACCTTCTCCGCCTGCGGCTTCAACGTGCCCTCGGCGCCCGGCAGGCCCTTGAACTTCTGCCAATCGCCGGTCACCTTCAGCAGCGCGACGACGGCCTCGGTCGGCTGCGCGCCGACGCCCAGCCAGTACTGGACCCGGTCCGAGTCGATCTCGATGAGGCTCGGCTCCGCCTTCGGCTGGTAACGGCCGACGCGCTCGATGGCTCGGCCGCCACGCCGAGTGCGGGCGTCGGCGACGACCACGCGGTAATACGGTTCGCGAATCTTCCCAAAACGCGCAAGCTTGATTTTGACAGCCACGGTGTGCGGTGTACTCCTTGTTGATGGTTGACGGGTCGGCCCCGTCGTGCGGCGGGCACCAACGCCCGCGTGGGGGCACAAACGTTGGCACACTAATGGCGGCCGCATCGGGTTGAGAGGGTCCCGGTGCGACCGTGACGTCGCATATTATGCCAGATCGCCGGGATGGGCACGACCATGACACATCCGCCCGGCCACCACCTGCCCGGATCGGATCACCGCCAGCGGTTCGCGCAGCCGTTCCAGGTCGTCGGCGGGGTTGGCGTCGAAGACGAGCGCGTCCGGGCGGGAGTATGCCGGCTCACCCAACCAGTCCCGCGCGGTGTGCCCGGCGGCGCGCAGCACATCACGCGGGGCCATGCCGGTGCGGGTCAGTGCGATCACCTCGTCGACGATGCGGCCGTGTTCGATGTAGCCGCCGGCGTCGGTGCCGGCATGCACCGCGATGCCCGCGTCGACGGCACGGCCGAACGTGTCGTCGCTGCGCTCGTGCAGGTCGCGCATGTGCTTGGCGTAGGCGGGGTATCGGTCGGCGGCGTCGGCGAACAGCGGGAAGTTCGCGATATTGATCATCGTGGGCACCAGGTGGACATCGCGGGCGACCATGGCTGCGATGGTCTCGTCGGTCAACCCGGTGCCGTGCTCGATGCAGTCGATGCCGGCGGCCAGTAGCCCGGGCAGCGCGTCCTCACCGAAGGCATGAGCGGTCACTCGGGCTCCGGCGTCATGGGCGGCAGCAACGGCCTCGACGAGCACGTCGTCCGGCCACAGCGGGGCGAGATCGCCGATGCCGCGGTCGATCCAGTCGCCGACGAGCTTCACCCACCCGCTGCCCCGCGCCGCCTGCCTGCGCACCTCGCCCACCAACTCGGCGGGATCGTCCAGGTCGACGCCGAGGTAGCGGATGTAGCGCTTCGGGCGGGCGATGTGCTGACCGGCGCGGATGAGCACCGGCAGATCGGGCCGCTCGGCCAGGGGCGCGGTGTCGACCGGTGAGCCGCAGTCCCGGATGACGAGCACCCCGGCGGCCAGATTGTGTCTGGCCTGCGATTCGGCATCTGCCAGGGTGACCGGGCCGCTGGCGGAGTAGCCGATGTGGCAGTGCGCGTCGACGAAGCCGGGCAGCACATAGCCGTGTATTTCGGTGACGGGGCCGTCGTCGACCGCGTCGGGCCCGATCGTGTCGGCGCCCAACCACAGGTCGATGTCCGAGCCGGTGACCGCGTCGATCCCGGTCAGGTGCAGTGCCATGCACCCATGGTCGCACGCCGCGTGGTTGGCGCCCGCCTGCATCGGTGCCCCGCGCTCCTCTTGCCTGCTCGCGTGGCCCCCGCCTCTTCTCGCTCGATCGCGCACCGCCTCGCCGAGCTTGTCGCGCGTGACCCCCGCGCTCCCCCGCGCATCGACGAAAATCTACGGCTCGATCCCGCCACCACCGCAGCGCCACGCTCCGCGCATCCGCCAGCGGCGAATCTGGCCGTAGGTTTTCGTCGGAGAAACCGCCGGCGGCCCCCGGTGAACGCCGCATTCCGCCTATCGCTCATGCACCTGTCCGACTCTCATCCACATCCCAGCCCGCACCGCGGTCCACCGTCCGGCCCTCGCACATCCTCGATCCATGCCCATGACCATCAGCCGCACCATCACGGATCTCCTCGAACGGACCGGCGGAGTCGTCAGCCGCCGGGCGTTCCCCGAGTTGGCAGGGCAATTCGACACGTTGCGGCGGCACCGGATCCTGCTCTCGGTCCTGCCGGGCGTCTACGTCCACCGCGACGTCGCCTCCGACTGGCGGACCAGGTGCACGGCCGTGGCGCAGTGGGATCCCGACGCGCTCATTGTCAGTGAGGCGGCGGCCGCACTCACGTTCTGGCCCCGCTACCAGCCGAGCACGATCGAGGTGGTCGGGCGGCGAACCACCTTCCGCCGGCAGGGGTTCAGGTTCAGCGAGCGCACGGTGCCTGCGGAGTTCGTCACGACGTCGCACGGAATCAGGATCTCCGACCCGGCGTTCACCGCCGTCGACCTGATCCCCTGGCACGGCGGTGACGTCATCGATGACGCTCTGCGCAGCCGGATGGCAACGTTGCCCGCCATGCACCGCGCCGCGGCTCTGACGCCCGGGCGGCGACAGAACGCGGATCGCCGCGCCATGTTGCTCGACTCGCGAGATGAGCCCTGGTCCCGCGGCGAGCGACTGGCTCACCGTTGCCTGCGATCCGCGGGTATTACGGGGTGGCGGACCAATGTCAGGATCGTGTGCGGCGGGCACGTGTACTTCCTGGACATCGCCATGGAGGACTGCCCGGTGGTCATCGAGGTCGACGGCCGCATCCACGCACGGTCCGACCTGTTCGAGTCGGACAGAGAACGTGGAAACCACCTGCTGCTGGCCGGCAAGCAGGTGCTGCATTTCACGACGAGGATGCTCACGCGGGATCCGGACGGGTGTATGGCGATGGTGCGAGCGGCGCTCGCCGCCTGGCGGTGA
>CAZIIX010000218.1:0-2257 GCA_964539345.1 uncultured Actinomycetes bacterium
CAGCTCGGTCTGGGCCTCGGGCGTCAGGCTCATGGCCGACCCTGGAACTGCGTCACGGTACATACCGTAGCCGCAGCGACGTTTCCGACATAGCGCTCGAGGTCCGGTGTCGGCGGGCTGTGTCACGATGGCCGGATGGGTCGGACGCATCGGACCGCGGGCAGCGTGAGCGCGGCGCAGGCCCGCCGCATCGCCATCGCCGCGCAGCAACTCGCCGGCCCGCCCCGCCCCGCCGACGCCCCCACGATCAACCGCGGCCACCTCCGGCGGCTGGTCTCGGCGATCGGCCTGCTGCAGATCGATTCGGTCAACGCCCTCGCGCGTGCCCACTACCTGCCGGTGTTCGCCCGTCTCGGCCCGTACGAGATGTCGCTTCTGGACGCCGCCTGCTGGCCGGCGCGCGGCGAGCGCATGTTGTTCGAGAGTTGGGCGCACGTCGCCTCTTTCGCCCCGGTGGAGATCGAGCCGCTGCTGCGCTGGCGACGGGCGAGCGACTCCGTGCCGTGGCTGACCGAACACTCCGAGATCGCCGCCGACGTCGTCGATGTGATCACCGAGCGAGGCCCGATGTCCGCCGGCCAGGTCGAGAAGGAGCTCGCCGTTCCCGGCCGGAGCCAGTCCGGCTGGTGGGAATGGTCACAGGCGAAATATGCCTGCGAGAAGCTCTTCTATGACGGAGTTCTCGGCACCAGCTATCGCCGCGGGTTCGAGCGGCACTACGACCTGCTCGAGCGCATCGTTCCGCAGGCGGTGCTGGACCTGCCGACGCCGTCCGACCGTGACGCGAAGCGGGAGCTTGTCGCACGCGCCGCGCGGCACCACGGGATCGGCACCGCGCGCGATCTGGCGGACTACTACCGGCTGACGGTCACCGAGACCCGCGCCGCGCTGGCCGATCTCGTCGAGGCCGGGGTGGTGCAGCGGGTCACGGTGGAGGGCTGGCGCGGTCCCGCCTATCTGCACGCCGACGCGCGCATTCCCCGGAGCGTTGCCGGGAGGGCGCTGCTGTGCCCGTTCGATCCGCTGATCTGGGAGCGGGCGCGCGCGGAGCGGATCTTCGGGATGCGCTACCGCATCGGCATCTACACCCCCGCGCACCGCCGCGACTACGGGTATTACGTGCTGCCACTGCTTCTCGGCGACCGGATCGCCGGCCGGTTCGACCTCAAGGCCGACCGCGCCGCCGGCCGGCTGCGGGTGCAGGCCGCATGGATCGAGCCCGGTGCCGAGGTGTTGTCGACGGTCGTCGCGGCTCGCGCCGAGCTGGAGCGCATGGCGTCCTGGTTGGGCCTGGCCGGCGTGACGGTGGCCGACCGCGGAAACCTCGCCGGCGAACTGGCGCGCGGCTGGTAACGGCGCCGTCGCAGCCGTTACGTGCAACAGGGCTCGCGTTACGCGTAACGTGGGTCGTATGAGGAATCGTGTGGCCGCCTATCGGGATCGTATGAGGCAGCGGGGGTACAAGGAGGTCCGCTTCTGGGTGCCCGATACCACCAGCCCGGAATTCGCTGCCAGGATCCGGGACGAAGCGCCCGCGCTCAACGCCGCCGACGCCCGCGAGCAGACGGCGGAGTTCCTGGACGACATCCAAGCCGACCTGCTGACCAGCAGTGAAGGTTGAGCCCCGACGCGGCGACCTATGGACCGTCGCCGCCGGCGGCGGCAACCTCACCAGCAAGCCGAGGCCGGCGCTGATCCTCACCAGCGATGTCTTTTCGGACCTCGACTACGTGACGATCGCGCTCGTGACGACCGACCCTACCGAAGCGTTCACCCGCATCCCCGTGCCGGCGACCCAGCAAACAGGCCTGACCGATCCGTCCATGATCCAGGCCGACACGATCGCAACGGTCCACCGTCGCAACCTGCGCCAGCGGTGCGGATTCGTCGAGCCTGCCACGCTGGCCAAGGTGCGTGAGGTCGTCAGCGCCTACCTCGGCTTTGGTGGTTGACCCCCCGCGATTGGCCACCAACAGGGGCAACCGCTCGGTTATAGGGCGCGGCCCGCGCCGCGGGCAGGATACGATGGTGAGGTCGCGATCAGCGACAGTCCCCGTAGTTGTGCATCACCTCGGGCCCGGATGGTGGGTCGTCTAAGGCGGCACCCCCGACCTGTGAGGTTCACAGATGCTACCCATGACCACCGTCGATACCGACAGCTCTCCAGCGCATGCAAGTGAGACGGTCCTTGAGCGGACGGGGGTCGGCTACTTCGTCATCGCCTTCTTCGCCCGGTTCCCGTTCGCCATGATGGTCG
>CAZIIX010000218.1:2357-4720 GCA_964539345.1 uncultured Actinomycetes bacterium
GTCGGCTACTTCGTCATCGCCTTCTTCGCCCGGTTCCCGTTCGCCATGATGGTCGTCGGCACGCTGACCCTGGTCGTCGCCGCACGCGACTCGATCGCGGCAGCCGGGATGACATCGGCGGCGGTCGGTATCGGAGCCGCCATCGGCGGTCCGCTGCTCGGCGCCGCCGCCGACCGATGGGGCCAGCGACCGATTCTGCTCGTGACGACGGCGATCAATGGCGCGGCCCTGCTGGCATTGACGGCCGTTGCCTATAGCGCGCTTGCCATGCCGGTAGTTCTCGCGGCCGGCATCCTCACCGGCGGCAGCGCTCCGCAGGTGGGGCCGCTGTCGCGCAGCCGCCTCATCGCGATCATCACCGACACGATGCCGGCCGGCGGGCGGGTCCGGTCGATCGGGCGCACGATGTCCTACGAGTCGTGCGTCGACGAGGTCACGTTCGTCTTCGGGCCGGTGCTGATCGGCCTGCTGGCGACCACGATGGGCGCCGCGGCGAGCATGATCGGCACGGCAGCGCTCACCGTGGTTTTCGTCGTGACCTTCGCGCTGCACCGCACCGCGACCAGCGCCGCCGCGCGGTCCGAGCCGGGAGCAGCCGGGCCGGTCCGCGCCCTGTTCGGCGACGCGGTGGTGGTGCTGCTCGCCGGAGCATTCGGAATCGGCTGCGTCTACGGCACGGTGCTCACGTCGTTGACGGCGTATCTGGCGGATCTGGGCGATGGGGATGCGGCCGGCCTGGTCTACGGTGCGCTGGGGCTGGGCTCGGCGGTCTTCGCGCTGTCCTCCGCGCTGCTTCCCGCGCGCTTCTCGCAGCGGGCCCGCTGGGTCGTGTCGGCCGTGGTGATCGTGGCGGGCGCGGCGGTGTTCGCGAGCGCCGAGGGATTGGTCGGCGTCGTCGTCGGCGTCGCGGTCATGGGCTGCGGGATCGGCCCGGCGGTCGTCGCCGTGTTCAGCTTCGGCGCCGAGCGCGCCCCGAGAGGGCGCTATTCGACCGTCATGACGATGCTCGGCGCCGCCATCACCGTCGGCCAGGCCCTGGCTTCGGCGGTGGCCGGGCAGGTGGCCGACGACGCGGCGACCGCCACGGCAATGGCACTGCCCGCGGGTGCCGCCGCGCTGGTGGTCATCAGCGGCGTCGCCAACCTGGGCATTCGCGCGCGCCCGTCAGCCGCGGTTTCGCACTGACGGAGCGCTTCGGGTCAGCCGGGCCTCGAACGGCGGCGCGCCACCGGCCTTGACGCGGACGGTTACTGCGGTTATCGTTTTGGTTACGGTCATTAACCACGCCGGGGAGGAAGCCATGACGTCACCGCAGGACACCACGCAATTCGTCGAGAGGGACGGAGGTCGCATCGCCTATGACGTCTCCGGCGACGGGCCCCTCGTCGTGCTCTCACCCGGCATCGCGGACACGCGTCGCAGCTACCGGTTCCTCGCCCCGTTGCTGGTCGCGGCCGGCTACCGGGTCGCCGCTGTGGACCTGCGCGGGCACGGCGGGTCGAGCACCGGATGGGCGTCGCACACCCGCACCGACACCGCCGGCGACCTCATCGCCGTCATCGAGGAACTCGGCGGCCCGGCGGTGGTCGTCGGCCAGTCGTTCTCCGGGGGCTCCGCGACGATCGTCGGCGCCACGAGGCCCGATCTGGTCAGTGCCGTCGTCGAGATCGCCCCGGCGACCCGTGCCGCGGCGTTCAGCATGTCCGGGTTGCTCCGCAACCGGCGTCATCGGACGGCGACCCTGCGACTCGGGCGCTGGCTGGTCACCGGCAGTGCCCGGGCGTGGTCGCGCTATCTCGACGTCGCCTATCCGGGCCGGCGGCCCGCCGATTGGGATGTCTGGCTCGCCGAGCTCGTCGACGGGCTGAAGCAGCCGGGCCGGATGGCCGCGGCGCAGGCCATGGCCAAGGCGTCCGCGAAGGACGCCGGCGCCGCCCTGCCGGAAGTGCGCCGCCCCACGCTCATCGTCATGGGCAGTGAGGATCCCGACTGGCCGGACCCGGCCGCCGAGGCCGCCGAGATCGTCCGACTGTTGCCGGACGGGGTGGGACGGGTCGCCGTCATTGACGGCGCCGGTCACTATCCGCACGCGCAGTACCCGGAGCGCGTCGCCGCCGCTATGACGGAGTTCCTTGCGGCGCACGTCCATGCCTAGGGTCAGGTTGAACACGGCGGCCGTGGTCGCCGCGGCCGCCGAGCTCGCCGACGAGTCCGGGCTCGCGGCCGTGAACATCGCCGCGGTCGCCGCGCGCCTGGGCGTCCAGCCCCCCGCCCTGTACAAGCACATCGACGGCGCCGACGATCTGCTGCGGCGCATCGCGACCCTGGCGATGACGGAGTTCGGTGACGCCGTGCGCGCCGAG
>CAZIIX010000219.1:0-1704 GCA_964539345.1 uncultured Actinomycetes bacterium
AGTCGGCGGTCATGCCCAGTGAGCAGCCGGTGGTGCGTCCGGCGATGGTGCGGACCACCACCACGGTCACCGGGTCGCCGGACAGCGCCAGCAGCTCTCGCGGGCGCAGGTTGGCGCGATAGGTGCGGGTGCGGCCCAGGACGTCGTCGAGCAGCAGTCGCCGGTTGCTGCGCGGGTCGAGGGCGACCACCGGGGCGGGTTCGGTGAGGGTGTCGACGCCGTCGATGCGGATCCGGATACCGGCGCCGACCCGGAAGACGCTGTCGGCCCGGTCCAGCGCGGGCCGCATCGCGGAGAGGGTCGTCAGCGGCTCGCCCCGTTCGTCGGACAGGATCAGCACGCGCACCCGCAGGGTGGCCGGCCCCGCCGAGCGGCCCCGCGCCGCGTCGGTCAGCGATTCGGCGGCGCGGGCGACGCCGGAGACGGTGTCCAGGGCCATGCCGCGGGCGGTCGACCCGAACACCCGGGCGGCGCCGCCGAGGGCGGTGAGGGGGTTGATCATGGGTCGGCATTCCTCCGTCGGTCCTGCGGCTGTCGGGTCGGCATCGTCGTGCGCCGGGGTGCCGCCCCGAGGCGCGCGCCGGTGTGGGCTCTGGCGTGCGGCTGGCGTGGCTGCGCCCGCCGGCGTCAGAGCGGAGGCCACGGGATCGGGGTGCGATCCTGCGGCGGCATCGGGAACCGGCCGGTCCGCCGGAGCGTGTCGATGCGGGCGGCGAGCACGTCGCGCTCGGCGGCGCTGATCAGCCCGGCGAGCCGTTCGCCGAGACCGGCCGCCAACGCCGCGGTCAGCCGCCCGAGTCCGTCGAGCACATCGTCCGGGAGCGGCTCGCCCGCCCATCCCCACAGGATCGTGCGGAGCTTGTCGTGCTGGTGGAACGTCAGCCCGTGGTCGACGCCGCGGACGCGGCCGTCCGCCGTCGCCAGGATGTGCGAGCCCTTCCGGTCCGCGTTGTTGACCACCAGGTCGAAGCCGGCCAGGGTGCGCAGCGCGGGGTCGTCGGCGTGCGCGACGAGCAGCGGGCGCCCATCGGCGTCCTCGGCGCGGAGCACCGGAAGCCAGCCGTCCGGGAGCTCGTCGGGGGCGACGACCGTCGTCATCCGGTCGGGTTCGGCGTCCGGGATCCATTGCTGCACCATGCCGGCGCCGAGCGGCCCGTCCCGCTGCACGGTCAGCGGCACGCAGTGCCAGCCGGCGGCGACCGACAGCTCGAAGGCGGCGATCTCCCTCCCGGCGAGCGTGCCCTCCGGGAAGTCCCACAGCGGCCGCTCCCCCCGCACCGGCTTGTACACGCACGGGATCGCGACGCCGTCCGCGGTCACCGTGCCGACGAGCGTGACGTTGGAGGCGTCGGTGAGGCGGCCGGTCAGCTCGAGTGACCCGGCGGTGAGGACGGTGACGAGGGAGTCGTCGCCGGACATGGCAGGTCCCCGTGCGGCGCTCGTCGCGGGCGGTGCGGCGTGCGGGCAGCTAGCCGATGGCACCGCGGTGGTATCCGTTCAGACGCGGGCAGATGTGGCCCTCGGGGTCGAGCGGATTGCCGCATAACGGGCAGGGCGGGCGGCCGGCGGCGACCACGCTCTTGGCATGCTGCGCGAAGTCCCGCGCCTCGGCCAGGGTGAGGAAGACCCGCAACGCGTCGGGCGCGTCGTCGCGGTCCTCCAGCACGACGTCCTCGGTGATCTCCTGGTCGGTGAGCGCGAGCA
>CAZIIX010000219.1:1804-4710 GCA_964539345.1 uncultured Actinomycetes bacterium
CCGCCGACCGCCGCGGTCGATTCGCGCAGCGACGCGGGCAGCACCAGCTCGCCGGTGTGGTTGACGTGCAGCACCATCGGCCGGGTCGGCGTGTAGCGCACGACCGACAGCGACGCGGGGCTGACGATCAGCCGTTGGAACAGGTCCAGGTGCATGCCCAACGCGTCGGCCACGATCGCCTTGATCAGGTCGCCGTGCGAGCAGATCAGCACCGCCCCGTCGCGGTCACCGGTGGCCGGTGCGGCGGGCGCCCCGTTGCGGTCGCCGGTGGCCGGCTCGGCGGGCGCGGCCGGCGCGGCGGCGCGCTCGCGCGCGGCGGCCACCGCGCGGGCGGCGGCGGCGCCCAACGACTCACCGTCCGGGAAGGCGGCCCCGGAGGGATGCTGCTGCACGGTCCGCCACAGCGGCTCCCCGGCGAGATCGGTCAGCGCCGCCCCGGTCCAGCGTCCGTAGTCGACCTCGATGAGCCGCTCGTCCAGGTGCACGTCGAGACCGAGCGAACTCGCCAGCGGTGCCACCGTCTGCCGACAGCGCTCCAGCGGGGAGGACACGATCCGGGCGATCGGCGTCCGCGCCAGCCTCGCGACCAGCGCGCGAGCCTGGTCGCCGCCGGCGTCATCGAGGTCCACCCCCGGTCGCCGGCCGGCCAGCACGCCGGAGGCGTTGGCGTTCGACCGGCCGTGTCGCAGCAGCACCACGGTGCGCGTCGTGCCCATCGCATCCGCACCGGCCGGTGTGTCGGCGGGCGGCGTCACTGCGCCAGCCCGGCCCCGCGCGCGACGTCCAGCACCGTCGCGAGCGTCGTCCGCTGGTCCTCGAGGGGCAGCGATACCGGGTTGAGGTTCACCGTGCTGATCCCCGCGGCGGCCAGCCGACGCAGGCCGGCGCCGATCTGCGCCTCGTCGCCGAGCAGACAGGTCCGTTCGAGGAACTCCAGCGGCACGGCGGCGGCGGCCCCGCCGTAGTCGCGCGCCAGGAACAGCTCCTGGACCCGGTCGGCGTCGGCCTCGTATCCCATGGCGCAGGCGATCCGGTGGTAGAAGTTCGCCTTCTTCGCACCCATCCCGCCGATGTACAGCGCGGCGTAGGGCCGCACCCGCTCCGCGGCGGCCGCGACACTGTCGCCGAGCGAGACCGGCACCTGCACGGCATAGTCCATCGCGTCCGCGTCGCGCCCTGCGGCGGCGGCGCTCTCCCGGATCGCGGTCACATGCGCGCTCCCGTCGACCGCGTCGAAGAAGATGCCGAGCCAGCCGTCCGCAATCTCGCCCGTCAGCCGCAGGTTCTTCGGGCCGACCGCGGCCAGGTAGACCGGGATCTCCCGCCGCTCGGTCTGCAGGGCGAGCACCAGCGACTTGCCCAGCCCGTCCGGCAGCGGCAGCGTGAAGTGCTCGCCGCCGGCCGTGACCCGTCGGCGGGCCAGCGCATCCCGGACGATCTGCACATATTCCCGGGTGCGCCCGATCGGGTCGGCGAACCGCACACCGTGCCAGCCCTCGGAGACCTGCGGCCCCGACACCCCCAGGCCGAGCCGGAAGCGCCCGCGGGACAGCGCGTCCAGCGAGGCCGCCGTCATGGCCGTCATCGCCGGTGTCCGACCCGGGATCTGCAGCACCGCCGAGCCCACGTCGATCCGTTCGGTGCGCGCGGCGATACTCGCCACCACGCTCACCGCATCGGCGCCGTAGGCCTCCGGCACCCAGGCGACGTCATAGCCGAGTTCGTCGGCGGCGACCGCCAGCGCCACCTGATCGCGCAGCTCGGCGGCTTTCGAGGCGAGAGGAAGACCCACTCCGAATCGCATCAGCGCATCCCTTCGTCGTCGCCGGACCGCCTGTGCGGACGATCCTCGCAGATGCCGTGGCGACCGACCGCCACTGCCTGTCGGTTACCCACTTCACGGTCGCATATCCGGCATGCCGCGGCTGCAATGCCCGCCGGGGCACGTAAGTTGCCAGGTATGGAACTTCGGCATGTCGGCCGCAGCGGTCTGCAAGTATCCCGGCTGGCGCTGGGAACGATGACGTGGGGCCGGGACACCGACCCGGACGAGGCGGCGTCCCAACTCGAGGCGTTCGTCGGCGCCGGGGGCACGCTGGTGGACACGGCGAACGTCTACGGCGACGGGGACGCGGAATCGATCATCGGCACGCTCGTCCCGGACGTGGTGGCCCGGGAGGATCTGACGCTGGCGCTGACCACGGTCGGTGTCGGTGGAGGCCGCGGGCGGCTGCTGGCCGCGTTGGACTCCTCGCTGCGCCGGCTGGGCACCGATCACGTCGACCTGTGGCTGCCGCACGGATTCGACCCCGCCGTGCCGTTCGAGGAGACGTGCGCGGCGATGCAGACCGCGGTGGACTCCGGACGCACGTCATACCTCGGCCTGTCCGGCGTGACGGGCTGGCAGCTGGCGACCATGGCCATGCAATTGCGGCACACCGGCATCGGACCGGTGGCGGTGGAGTCCGAGTACTCGCTGGTCGAGCGGGCCCCGGAGGAATCGCTGCTCCCCGCCGCCGCGACGCACGACATGGGGCTGCTGGCCTGGGCACCGCTCGGACGCGGCGTGCTGACCGGCAAGTACCGGCATGGCACGCCGGCCGATTCCCGGGGCGCCTCACCGCATTTCGCGCAGTACGTCGGCCGGCACCAGCATGAGGCGGCGACCCGCGTCGTCGAGGCGGTCGCCACTGCGGCGGACGGGCTGGGCACCTCTCCGCTGGCCGTGGCGTGCGCCTGGGTGCGCGACCGCCCGGGGGTGGCCAGCGCGGTCGTCGGTGCGCGCGATGCGGCCCAGCTGCTCGGCTCGCTGGCGGCGGAGGAGATCACCCTGCCGCCGGAGATCCGGCGGGCGCTGGACGATGTCAGCAGCGGCGACGAGTGAGGGTATGACGCAGGGTCGGCGC
>CAZIIX010000220.1:0-2669 GCA_964539345.1 uncultured Actinomycetes bacterium
CCGACACGGCAGCATCGACCGGCACCGCGGCACCCACATCGAGCACCGCCCCGACGGCCTCCTCCGAGGTCACCATCCCCCCGCTGACGTCGACCACCAGCGGCACCACACCGACCACCAGCAGCGCCACCACACCGCCGAGCGCGAGCAGCAGCAGCCCCTCGCCCACCTCCTCGCAGTCCACCACCACCTCGTCCCCGGGCACCGCCACTCCCACGACGTCCAGCACGGCGCGGAGCAGTTCGGCCGCGCCGACGACCACGCGCAGCACCACGACCACCCCGAGCCCGACGACGGCGTCATCGCCGGGTTCCGACGCGGCACAGCAGGTGCTCGAGTCGATGTCGCTCGAGCAACGCGCCGGCCAGTTGATCATGATCGGCACCCCGGCCGACACGGCGACCAGCGCCGCGATCGATGCGATCGGCAGGTACCACGCCGGGTCGGTCATCCTCACCGGCCGCAGCCACGCGAGCGTCGCCGCCACCAAGAACGTGGCCGACAAGCTGCAGGCCGCGACCGGCGAGTCCACCGGCGGCACGAAGCTGATCGTGGCGGTCGATCAGGAGGGCGGCAAGGTCCAGGTGCTGCAGGGCTCCGGATTCTCCCGCATGCCCACCGCGCTCTACCAGGGCACGCACTACTCGCTCGGCGAGCTGCGCGCCCATGCGAAGACGTGGGGCGGCCAGCTGGCGAAGGCAGGGGTGACGCTGAACCTGGCGCCGGTGATGGACACGGTCTCGAAGTCGTTCGCACCGGACAACGCGCCGATCGGCTACTTCGACCGTGAATACGGTTACACCGCCCATGACGTCGCCATGCGCGCCACCGCGTTCGCCAACGGGATGCGGGACGCGGGACTGGCCGTGTCGATCAAGCACTTCCCCGGGCTGGGCCGGGTCACCGGCAACACCGACGTCACCGCCGGAGTGACCGACACGGTGACGACGCGCGACTCGGACTCGATCGACGCGTTCCGGGTCGGCATCGACGCCGGCGCGCGCGTCGTGATGATGTCCACCGCGATGTACTCGAAGCTCGATCCGGACGTGCCGGCCGCGTTCTCGTCGACCATCATCGACGGCCTGCTGCGCCACGACCTCGGCTTCAGCGGCGTGGTGATCAGCGATTCGCTGGACGGCGCGAAGCAGGTCGCGCAATGGAGCCCCGGCGACCGCGCGCTGAAGTTCGTCGCCGCGGGCGGGGACATCATCCTGACCACGTCGGCGACCGCCATCGCCCCGATGTCGAAGGCGCTGGTCACGCGGGCGAAGCAGGATCCGGGCTTCCGCACGAAGCTCGATGCGGCTGCGCTGCGCGTGCTCGAGCTGAAGGAGTCGCTGGGTCTGCTCCCGTAGCCGGCGCGGGGCGCGCCCTGCCCCCGCCCTTCTCGCCGGCGCCGTTCTCGCCCCTGCCCGCGCCCTGCCCGCGCCCGTCCGGCCCCTCGACATGCCGAGCGGAGCGGACGGGTATACGTTCCTCAACGGACAGTTTCCAGGTTCGGGACGCCAGATGCCCGGTCATCGCCGATCGCCGCGCAGGCTGTGGTTTCCCGACATTCCGGCCAGGGAACGTGGACAGCGGACGCGTGCCGATACGCGAACGGCTGGGGGCCGAGATGCATTTGTCAATTGCCGGAACCACGGGCGAGATCCGCGGCGAGCTGCAGGTACCGAATTCGAAATACCACGCGCACCGCGCCCTGATCCTGGCATCGCTGGCGCCCGGCCGCAGCACCATCGTCGGCCTGTCCGACGCGCGCCACGTGCATCACACGGTGGAACTGCTCCGCCTGCTGGGCATCCGGGTGGTCATCGACGGGGACACGTTCGTCGTCGACGGCGGCCCGTACCACCCGGCGCAGGACTCGGTCACCGCCGGCAGTTCCGGCACGACGCTGTACTTCATGATCGGGCTGGCCGCGCTGGCCGACGCACCGGTCACCGTCACCGGGCAGAAGTACTTCCACCACCGCCCGGTGGTGCCGCTGCTCGACGCGTTGACGCAGATGGGCGTGCGCGTCGAGTCGGAGACCGGCGCCCCACCGATCCAGGTGTGGCCCGGCCGTCCGACCGGCGGCGACGTCACGATCCCCGGCACGCTGTCCCAGTGGGTCTCCGGCCTGCTGCTGCTGGCGCCGTTCGCCACCGCCCGCACGACGATCCACATCACCGGCGAGCTCAACGAACGCCCCTACCTGGAGCTCACCGTCGAGATGATGCGGACGTTCGGGCTGGAGGTCGAGGTGGCCGACGGCTGGCGCCGCTTCGAGATCGCGCCGAACCAGCAGGCCACACCGGCGACCATCACGCTGCCCCCGGACATCGGTTCCGCCGCGTTCGGCATCGCCGCGGCCGCCCTGCACCCCTCGGACATCCTGCTGCACGGGCTGACCCACATCAGCGCGGCGGACACCAACCATCCCGAGGCCGCGGTGCTGGACATCGCCCGCCAGATGGGCGTGAGCCTCACCGCGGAGCCCACCCGGAACGCCGTCCGCGTGCAGCACGACGGCTCCCCGCTGCGCCCGGTGACGGTCGACTGCGGCCCCACCCCCGACGTACTGCCGATCCTGACCACCATGGCCACGTTCGCCGAGGGCACGTCCGTGCTGGACCACATCGAGCACGTGCGGCTCAAGGAGTCCGACCGCGCCTCGGCCATGCTGC
>CAZIIX010000220.1:2769-4649 GCA_964539345.1 uncultured Actinomycetes bacterium
GACCACATCGAGCACGTGCGGCTCAAGGAGTCCGACCGCGCCTCGGCCATGCTGCAGCTCAACCGGATGGGCGCCGACCTGGACCTGCACGACGACCGTCTGGAGGTGCACGGCGTCAGCACGCTCACCGGCGCCCCGCTGTCCTCGTTCAACGACCACCGCGTGCTCATGTCGCTGGCCGTCGCGGCGACCCGGGCGCGGGGCACGACGACGCTCACCTACCCGCACGCGTACCGCATCTCCTACCCGACGTTCCTGGAGTCGATGAACAGCATCGGCCTGACCATGACGGAGGAACACGGCCAACAGCCGCGGCCTGCCGCCCGGCACGTGGACCATCCGAGCGCCGCCGACCAGCGTCCGATCAGCGAATGGGCCCGGCGCTGGGCCATCGAGCGCCCGCACGACACCGCCGTCATCGACGTTCGCGACGGGGACATGCGCCGACACTCCTGGCAGGAGCTCGGCGAGGCGGCCGATCTGCTCTCCGCGGCGCTGCTGGACCTCGGCGTCCAGCGCGGCGAGAACGTCGCCCTGCAGCTGCCCAACTGGTTCGAGTTCGTCGTCGCCGCGGTCGCGATCGCCCGCATCGACGCGGTGTGCTGCCCGCTGATGCCGATCTTCCGGGAACGCGAGGTGTCGTTCGCGCTGCGCCGGGCGCAGGCCCGCGTGCTGCTCATCCCGGACGTGTTCCGCGGCCGCGACTATCGCCAACTGACCGCCGCCGTGCTGCGCGAGGACGCCGGGGCCGACACCCCACCCGCCGCGGCCGCCGCCGGCCCGTTGCGACTCGACCACGTCATCGTCATCCCCAGCGCCGGGGTCGAACAGACATCGTCGTATGACGAGGGGGCCGAGTGGCACACGTTCGGGGGCCTGCTGGCCGACGCGCACAGCAGCGTCGATGCGCTCGCCGAGCGGCGCCCGCGCCCCGATTCGACCGCGCAGCTGCTGTTCACCTCGGGCACCTCCGGCGAGCCGAAGGGCGTGCTGCACACCCACCAGGTGCTGACCAAGGCGGCCCTGATGCAGGCCGCGCACCTGGGCCTGACCGACGAGGACATCGTCTACGTCCCGTCGCCGTTGGCGCACCAGACCGGCTACCTCTACGGCATGTGCCTGGCGATCACGCTCGGCGCACCGCAAGCGCTGCAAGCGGTCTGGGACGGCGGGCATGCGCTGCGGGTGCTGCGCGACGTGGGATGCACGTTCGTGCAGGCCGCGACGCCGTTCCTGGCGGACCTGGTGCACGCCGTCGAGGACGGCGACCGGCCGCCGTCGACGCTGCGCGTGTTCGTGGCGACCGGAGCGGCGGTGCCCCGGGGTCTGGCCGAGCGCGCCACGCGGATGCTGGGCACGGCGGTCTGCGGGGCGTGGGGCACCACCGAGACCTGCCTGGGCACGCTGTCCGCGCCGACCGACGAGCCGATCAAGGCCTGGGGCACGGACGGGCGGGCGCTGGACGGCATCGACATCCGGGTCACCGATGACGACGGCCGCGTGCTCGGGCCCGGCACGGAGGGCAATTTCGAGGTGCGCGGCCCCACCTTCTTCACCGGCTATCTGGGGCGGCCGGACTGGACGGCGCAGGCGTTCACCGCGGACGGGTTCTTCCGCACCGGCGACCTGGGCATCATCGACGAGTCCGGCTACATCCGGATCAGCGGCCGGGTGCGGGATGTGATCAACCGCGGCGGCGAGAAGATTCCGGTGTCGGAGATCGAGCAGCTGCTCTACGCGCAGCCGGCGATCGCCGAGGTGGCGGTGGTCGCCATGCCCGACGAGCGGCTGGGCGAGCGGGCCTGCGCGTTCGCGGTGCTGCGGCCGCATGCCGACCTGACGTTCGGTGCGATGCAGAAGTTCCTGGACTCGCACCAGGT
>CAZIIX010000221.1:0-3179 GCA_964539345.1 uncultured Actinomycetes bacterium
CCCTGCGGGCCGCTGTGGCCGCTCGGGCTGCTCGGGCTGCTCGGGCCGCTGGGATCCGGCGCGCCCGGGCCGGTGCTGCCTCGGCGCCGGCCCCGGCGCGACCGGCCGCCGCCGCTGTCGGTCGCGAGCGCTCCGAGTTCGGTGAGAACCGCGATGCCGTCGGCGATCTGCCTGCCGTCCGGCGGGTCGAGGAACGGGAATGTCTCGATGTCGCCCAGACCCAGCGCGGCCATCTGCAGGATGACGGCGGCCAGCGAGGTGCGGGCGATCTCCGGGTCGGTGAACTCGGGTCGGGCCGCGAAATCCTCCTCCGAGTACAACCGGATGCAGATGCCCTCGGCGACCCGGCCGCACCGCCCCGCGCGCTGGTTGGCCGATGCCTGCGAGACGCGTTCGATCGGGAGCCGCTGCACCTTCGTGCGCGACGAGTACCGGGAGATGCGCGCGGTGCCCGGGTCGATGACGTAGCGGATGCCCGGGACGGTCAGCGAGGTCTCGGCGACGTTCGTGGCGAGCACGATCCGGCGCCGCCCGCTGGGGGCGAAGACCCGGTGCTGGTCGGCCATCGACAGCCGCCCGTAGAGCGGCAGCACCTCGACGGTCGCGGCCAGCCCGCCCCGCCGGGCCAGGTGGGCGCGCAGCGCGTCGGCGGTGTCGGTGATCTCGCGCTCCCCGGACAGGAACACCAGCACATCGCCGTCGCCCGCGGCGAACAGCTCGTCGACGGCGCGACAGATGGCGGTCGGCTGGTCGATGTCCGCGCGGTCCGAGCCGGGGCGCGCACGCGGCGCCGCTGCCGGGGTCGCGCTCTCACCGTCCCCGGGATCGTCCATGGCATCGTCACTGGAATCATCCCCGCGGTCATCGGGACCGTAGGGGCGGTAACGGATCTCGACCGGATAGCTGCGTCCGGACACCTCCACGATCGGCGCGTCCCCGAAGTGCCGGGAGAAGCGTTCGGGGTCAATGGTCGCGGACGTGATCACCAGCTTCAGGTCCGGCCGACTCGGCAGCAGCCGGAACAGGTAGCCGAGCAGGAAGTCGATGTTCAGGCTCCGCTCGTGCGCCTCGTCGATGATGATCGTGTCGTAGCGGGACAGTGTGGGGTCGGAGGCGATCTCGGCGAGCAGGATGCCGTCCGTCATGAGCCTGACCAATGTGCCCGGCCCGGTGTGATCGCCGAACCGGATGGAATAGCCGATCGCGCCGCCCACCTCGGTCCCGGTCTCCTCCGCGATGCGCTCGGCGAGCGTGCGGGCCGCGATGCGCCGTGGCTGGGTGTGACCGATCAATCCGTCGATGCCGCGGCCCATCCGCAGGCAGATCTTGGGGAGTTGGGTGGATTTCCCGGATCCGGTCTCGCCGGCCACGATGACCACCTGGTGCCGCTCGATGGTCCGGGTCAGCTCGTCGACGCACGCCGAGACGGGCAGGTCCGCCGGGAACGAGATCGCCGGCACTGCTGCCCGGCGCGCGGCGATCGCATCGTCCCTCGTCCGGCGGGCCGCTGCCCCATCGCCGCGGCCCCGCTTGCCGCTCCGGCGCCGACCGGACGGAGCCCGGCGGCGATCGGACGTCGGCCCAGAACCGGTGGGTCGCGCGCTGTGTGACATGACCGCCCCAGGATAGAGGGTGCGCCCCGGCTGTGGTTCTTCCCACAGAGCACCGGGCCGGGCACAGGTCGTGCACGGATCGACGGAGGCCGCCGGAATTTTGTCGGTGGATTGACGGAATAGCTGGCAGATCTGCCTCCCACATAGTGGGAGCCGCGTCTCACGCCGACCTTCGGTATCGATTCAGTCCAGCGACCAGCTACACTGCTGCGGGTGAGTGACCTACATCCAGCCCTCCAGTCCGCCTATGACGTGGTGCTCTCCCGCAACGGTGGCGAGGCCGAGTTCCACCAGGCGGTGCACGAGGTCCTGGAGTCGCTCAATCCCGTGGTCTCCCGTCATCCCGAATACGCCGATCGCGCCATCCTGGAACGGATCTGCGAGCCTGAGCGCCAGATCATCTTCCGTGTGCCGTGGACCGACGACCGCGGCCAGATCCACATCAATCGCGCCTTCCGCGTCGAGTTCAACTCGGCCATCGGGCCCTACAAGGGCGGCATGCGATTCCACCCGTCCGTCTACCTGGGCATCATCAAGTTCCTCGGCTTCGAGCAGACGTTCAAGAACGCCCTCACCGGACTGCCCATCGGCGGCGGCAAGGGCGGGTCGGACTTCGACCCCAAGGGCCGGAGCGACAACGAGGTGATGCGCTTCTGCCAGTCGCTGATGACGGAGCTCTACCGGCACATCGGCGAGTACACGGACGTCCCCGCGGGCGACATCGGCGTGGGCGGCCGGGAGATCGGATATCTCTTCGGCCAGTACAAGCGGATCACCAATCGGTACGAGTCCGGTGTGCTGACCGGCAAGGCGCTGTCGTTCGGCGGTTCCCAGGTGCGCCGCGAGGCGACCGGCTACGGGCTGGTCTATTTCCTCGAGCAGATGCTCGCTACCAGGAAGACGACGCTGGACGGCCGTCGCATCGCCGTGTCCGGGTCCGGCAATGTCGCCATCTACGCCATCGAGAAGGCCACCGAACTCGGCGCGACCGTGGTGGCCTGCTCCGACTCCTCCGGCTACATCGTCGATAACAAGGGCATCGACCTGCCGCTGCTCAAGCTGATCAAGGAGGTCGAGCGCGGCCGCATCGCCGACTACGCCGTTCGCCGCGGCGCGGACGCGGAATACGTGGCGGGACAATCGGTGTGGAACGTGCCGTGCGACGTGGCGCTGCCCTGCGCCACGCAGAACGAGCTCGGCGAGGACGACGCGCGCGCCCTGATCGACGGCGGCACCCTGGCCGTCGCCGAAGGGGCCAACATGCCGTGCACCCCGGAGGCGGTGCGGCTGCTGCAGTCGGCCGGCGTCATGTTCGCACCGGGCAAGGCCGCCAACGCCGGCGGTGTCGCCACCTCCGCGCTGGAGATGCAGCAGAACGCCGGCCGCGACTCGTGGGCGTTCAGCTACACCGACAAGCGGCTGAGCGAGATCATGGTCAGCGTGCACGAGCGCTGCGCCACCGCGGCGGACGACTACGGCCAGCCGGGCAACTACGCGGTCGGCGCCAACATCTCCGGATTCATCCAGGTCGCCGACGCCATGATGGCGCTGGGCGTCATCTGAGCG
>CAZIIX010000221.1:3279-4644 GCA_964539345.1 uncultured Actinomycetes bacterium
GGCGCTGGGCGTCATCTGAGCGGCCCCGTCCCGGCGCCCTGCCGCCGATGACGCGTCACCAGCAGCGCCGTCCGATCGTCGCTACCGTGGTGGGAACCGCGCAGAAAGGCGGCGCACCCTCATGACGAACGACGACACCACCACTGCCGACGTCATCGTGCTGGGCATGGGGCCCGGCGGCGAGTACGCGGCCGGCGGGCTCGCCTCGGCAGGCCTGTCGGTGATCGGCATCGAGCAGCACCTGGTGGGCGGCGAATGCCCTTACTACGGCTGTATCCCGTCCAAGATGATGATCCGCGCGGGCAACAGCCTGGCCGAGACCCGCCGGGTGCCCGCACTCGCCGGATCCAGCACCGTCGACCCGGACTTCCGGCCGGTGGCGCGGCGGATCCGCGACGAGGCCACCACCGATTGGAACGACCAGGGCGCCGTCGACCGTTTCACCGGGACCGGCGGGCGGCTGGTCCGCGGGCGGGGCGTGCTCACCGGCCCGCGCACCGTGACCGTCGACGGCCGCGAGCTCACCGCGCGACGGGCCATCGTCATCAACACCGGGACACAGCCGGCGGTCCCGCCCATCCCGGGCCTGGCCGACACGCCGTACTGGACCAACCGCGACGCGCTGGCGGCGACGGACGCGCCGGAGTCGCTCATCGTCCTGGGCGGCGGAGCGATCGGAGCGGAGCTGGCCCAGGCCTTCGCCCGGTTCGGCACGGACGTGCACGTGATCGAGGCGGCCGATCGCCTGCTGCCGGCGGAGGAACCGGAGTCCGGCGAGCTGCTGGCCACCGTGTTCGAGCGCGAGGGTATCCGGGTGCACGCCGGCGCGAAGGCCAGCAGGGTGAGCCACGATGGGTCACGGTTCACCGTCGAGGGGGTGGCGGACGCGGCCGGGATCACCGCCGCGCGACTGTTGGTCGCCACGGGCCGCACGGTGGACCTGGCCGGCATCGGGCTCGACGCGGTCGGCGTCGACACCGCTGCGCGCACCGTCGATCCCGACCCGTTCCTGCAGATCGCCGATGGCGTCTACGCGGTCGGCGACATCACCGGCCGGGGCGCCTTCACCCACATCTCGATGTACCAGGCGCGGATCGTCGTCGATCATCTGCTGGGCCGCGACCCGGCCCCCGCGGAGTACCACGCCGTGCCGCGGGTGACGTTCACCGATCCGGAGATCGGCGCGGTCGGGATGACGGAGGCGGCCGCTCGCGACGACGGCATCACGGTGTCCACCGGGATCGCGCAGATCCCCGAGTCCAGCCGCGGCTGGATCCACGGCCCGGGCAACGACGGCTTCATCAAACTCGTGGCGGACAGCGACCGCGGGATCCTCGTCGGGGCCACGTCGGCCGGGCCGATGGG
>CAZIIX010000222.1:0-4614 GCA_964539345.1 uncultured Actinomycetes bacterium
GGGAATGTCGGTGTCGTCGGTGCCCGCGACGTGCTCGCCGTCATCGGCGCGGGAGGCCAGCAGGCGGCGGAACGAGGCCAACCGGCCGGGCGAGGCGTGACCGGCGGCGACGTGGTCATCGAGGGCGCATCCGGCCTCGGCGCTGCGGTGCTCGCACCCGGGTGGGCAGTCCGCGCTGGCCGGCAGTAGATCGTCGAAGGCCTCCAGCACGTCCTCGGTCGTGACGTGCGCGAGGCCGAACGAGCGCACTCCGGGTGTGTCGATGATCCACCCGCCGCCGGGCAGCGGAAGCGCGACGGCCGAGGAGGACGTGTGTCGGCCCTTGCCGATGCCGGTGACCGTGCCGGTGGCCCGCTCGGCATCGGGCACCAGCTCGTTGACCAGGGTCGACTTGCCGACGCCGGAATGACCGATGAGCGCGGTGATGTGCCCGCCGAGCGCTCGGCGGACGAGGTCGACGGCCTGCGGATCCAGGTCGGGGTCGGCGCCGGCAGCGGCCCCGGCGGCGGCCCCGGCGGCGGCACCGGCACCTGAGCGCCGGCTGACCAGGGTCGGCAGGTCGAGGTCGGCGTAGGCCCCGAGCAGCGCGGCGGGGTCGCGCAGATCGGCCTTCGTCACCATCAGCATCGGCTCCAGCCGGCCGGTGTAGGCCGCCACGAGGCACCGGTCGATGAACCCGGTGCGCGGCTCGGGGTCGGCGGCGGCCGTCACGATCAGCAGCGTGTCCGCATTGGCGACGACGGGGCGTTCGGTCGGGTCGGCGTCGTCCGCCGACCGCAACAGCACGCTGCGCCGATCGGTGATGCGCACGATGCGGGCGAGGCTACCGTCCCGACCGGAGACGTCGCCGACGATGTCGACCCGATCGCCCACGACGATCGGGTGACGCCGCAGCTCCCGTGCCCGCATCGCCGTGACCGAGCGCTGCTGCTGCGTCCCGGCGGCCACCAGGCAGGTGTAGCGGCCCCGATCGACGCCGACGACGAATCCCTCGACGGCGTCGCGATGCGCCGGGCGGTTCTTGGTGCGTGGCCGCGACCCGCGCCCCGGCCGCACCCGGACGTCGTCGTTGTCCCACCCCTCGGCCAGCCGAGACAGCGCGCTACCCCCCGGTCCCGACCATGCCGGCCCAGTCGACGGCGAACTCCGGCATCGTCTTGGAGGTGCAGCCGATGTCGTCCACCCGCACGCCGTCGACGCGCAGGCCGATGATCGCGCCGGCCGTGGCCATGCGGTGATCGGCGAACGCCCGCCACACCCCGCCGTGCAGCGGCGCCGGCGTGACCAGCAGCGAATCCTCGTCCGCCGTCACCGCGCCGCCGAGTGCGGCGACGTCGGCCGACAGCGCGGCGAGCCGGTCCGTCTCGTGCCCCCGCAGGTGCCCGATTCCGCGCAGCCGGCTGGGCCCGTCGGCGAACAACGCCATGGCGGTGACGGTCGGTGTGAGCTCGCCGACGTCATGCAGATCGATGTCGATGGCGCGCAGCGTCGCCGGGCCGGTGACCGTCAGCCCACGGTCGTCGAGCGTGACGGCGGCCCCCATGCGCTCGGCGATGCCGCGGAACGCATCGCCGGCCTGCGTGGTCCGGGCGGGCCAGCCCGGCACGGTGACCGTGCCACCGGTGACGGCGGCCGCGGCGAGGAACACCGTGGCGTTGGACAGGTCGGGCTCGATCGCGCGGTCCCAGGGACGGACCGGGCCGGGTTCGACGCGCCAGACGTCCGGCCGCGCATCGTCGACGGTGACGCCGGCCGCGCGCAGGCAGGACACCGTCATGGCGATGTGCGGCAACGACGGGACGGGCCGGCCGGCGTGCCGGACGGTGACGCCGTTCGCGAACGACGGAGCGGCGAGCAGCAGGCCGGAGACGAACTGGGAGGACGCGGAGGCGTCGATGGTGACCTCGCCGCCGGCGAGCGCCCCGTTGCCGGTGATCCGGATCGGCAGCCCGTCGCCGGTGATGTGCGCGCCCAGGCTGCGCAGCGCCCGCACCATGGTGTCCATCGGCCGGGTGCGCGCCGCCTCGTCGCCGTCCAGCGTGACGGTGCCGGTGGCGAGCGCCGCGAGTGGTGGGACGAACCGCATGACGGTGCCGGCCAGGCCGCAGTCGATCGTGGCGGGGCCGCGCAGCGGTGCGGGGGCCACCGACCATTCGTCATTGGCGGACGTGTCGATCCGCGCGCCGAGGGCGCGCAGCGCATCGGCCATCAGCATCGTGTCGCGGCTGCGCAGCGGGCGTCGGATCGTCGACGGGCCCGTCGCCTGGGCCGCGAGGACGAGGGCCCGGTTCATCTCGGACTTCGAGCTCGGCACCGTCACCCGCGCGTGCACGGGACCGGAGGCGCGGGGGGCGTGCCACATCGACTGACTCACGTCCACCATGATCCCGTACCCGGCGGCGCGCCGCGATGACGGGGGCTGCGGCGGGGCCGCGCTCCGGAGGCGAGGGCTGCGACGAGCCTGCGGCGAGGGCTGCGGCGAGGGCTGCGACGAGCGTGCGGCGCGGCGGTGCCCGCGGGATACTGGGCGCATGTGCGGCAGATACGTGATGAGCGCCTCCACGGACGAGCTGATCGAGGAGTTCGCCGTGCAGCAGGCCTTCGGGGACGACGTGCCGCCGTCCTGGAACGTCGCCCCCACCCAACGTGTCCGGGTCGTCCTCAGCCGGGCCGGGCATGACGAGGCCGCGACCGGGGACGCGATCCGCCAGCTGCGCACCGTCCGGTGGGGGCTGGTGCCGCACTGGGCCAAGGACCCGGCCATCGGCGCGCGGATGATCAACGCGCGCAGCGAGACCGTCGCGGTGAAGCCGTCGTTCCAGGCGTCCGCGGCGCGGCGGCGATGCCTGGTGCCCGCGGACGGCTACTACGAGTGGACGCGGCACGGCTCGCGCAAGACGCCCTACTTCCTGCACGACCCGGACGGCGCGCGGCTGGCCATGGCCGGGCTCTATGCGATCTGGCGCGATCCCGGCCGCGACGACGAGGACCCCGACCGCCTGCTGTGGACCTGCACCGTCATCACGCGCGCGGCGCCGGACACCCTGGGCCACATCCACGACCGCAGCCCCGTGCTGGTGCCGCCGGCCATGCACGAGGACTGGCTGGACTGCTCCGACGGCGCTGCCGAGCGCGCGGACGCACTGCTGGCGCAGATCCCGCCTCCGCACCTGGAGCCCCGGCAGGTCTCGCCGGCCGTGGGCAACGTGCGCAACGACTCGCCCGAGCTGATCGCGCCGGTCGCCGAGGCGCCGCTGTTCTGAGCCGGCAGCTAGTGGGCCGCGATCGGCGCGTAGGAGGCCCGGGCGACGTGGACCAGGTCGTCCGGGGAGAGCTCGACCTGCAGCCCGCGCCTGCCGGCGGACACGAAGATGGTCGCGCAGTCCCGGGCCGAGGAATCGACCACCGTGTCCAGCCGGGTGCGCTGCCCGAGCGGGCTGATCCCGCCGTGCACGTACCCCGACGAGCGTTCGGCATCGGCGACGGCGGCCATCGCGGCCCGCTTGCCGCCGACCGCCGCCGCCAGCGCCTTGAGCTGCAACTGGTGGGCGACCGGCAGCACCCCGACCACCAGCCGGCCACCGTCGACCTGCGCGATCAGCGTCTTGAACACCCGCTCCGCGGCCACGCCGAGCGCGGCGACGGCCTCGTCACCGAACGCGGTCGCGGCAGCGTCATGGTGGAAGGTGTGCACCGTGTGCGGGACCTTCGCCCGCACCAGGGCGGCGATCGCGGGCGTGGGTGCGGAGGCCATACCGGCAGCCTGCCACACCACCCGCCCGCGCCCCGGGGCTACCCGAGGTTGTCGCTCACCCACTTCTGCGCGATATCGGCCGGGTCGGCCTTGGTGTCACCGATCGTCTTCTGCATGTCGGTCAACGCCTCGGTGGTGAGCTTGCCGGACACCGCATTGAGCGTGTCGACGACCTGGTCGGAGGCGACGTCCTTGGCGATCAACGGCACCACGTTCTGCGCCAGGAACAGGCTCTTCGGGTCCTTGAGCACCACGAAGTCGTTCTCCTCGATCGCCGGGTTGGTGGTGAAGATGTCGGTCGCCTGCACCAGCCCGGTCTTCAGCCCCTTGACGGACAGCGGGCCGCCCGGATCGAGCTCCTTGTAGTCCTTGAACTCGACCCCGTAGACCTTCTTCAGCCCCTGCGGACCGTCGGCGCGGGTCTTCCACTCGGACGAGCCGCCGAGCGTCATATCGCCCGCGACCGGCGCGAGGTCGCCGATGGACGTCAGGTCGTACTTCTCCGCCGTCTCCTTCGTCACCGTCACCGAGTCCTGGTCCTGGGCCTTCGACATCTCCAGGACCTCGAGCGAATCCGGCAGCGCGGCCGTCAGGTCCTGGTAGACCTCGTCCGGCGCCGTCGCCGACGAGTCCGGGTCGAACGCGGCGAGCAGACCCCCGGTGTACTCCGGCAGCAGATTGATCGACCCGTCCTTGATCGCCTGCAGGTACACCTCGCGCGAGCCGATGTCCAGCTTGGTGGACACGTCGACACCCTTGGCCGTCAGCGCCGCCGCATAGATCTCGGCGATGAGCTCGCTCTCGGTGAAGTTGGCGGAGCCGATGACGATCGGTCCCGAGGCCGCCTCGCTGCCGCTGCC
>CAZIIX010000223.1:0-4595 GCA_964539345.1 uncultured Actinomycetes bacterium
GCTACTTCAAGTCCGAGCGCGCCGAATCCGCCGGGCGCTCGAAACATGTCGGTCTCCGATCCGGCCAGCGCACGTACTCCGTCATCCTCGGGTGTTTCGTCAACGAGGGCTATGACGAGACCGTGACGCTGGCGCAGGTGTTCCAGCAGCGCGATGCGACCGGGCAGCCAGACCGGTTCTACGTGACCGCCACCGAGGAGCTGTCCATCGCGAAGGATTTCGCCGACTTCGGCCCGGATCTGCGCGAGCTGCGAAAACGATTGCGCGCCCGCGATATCGACCTCTTCACGACCTATCCCCAGTACGGGACCGCGCTGCGGCGGCTGCTGGGCATCCGGTCCGAGCAGGCCCTGGAGCTGTTCCACCAGACGGTGTCGATGAAGTCGGTGGGCAACCTGGACGACTTCGTCCGCGACCACATGCTCGAACCCGTCGACGCCGACCAGCGCGTCCACGACGTGATCGGCCACTTCGAGAACCTCACCAGGGCCTATGACGCGGTCAAGCGCGCCCGCGAACAGCTGACCGCCCTCGCCCCCATCGTGCAGCTCGCCGCCCAGTATGACGAGGCCCTGGCCGACCGCGAGTCGCTCGAGACGCATCGCGCGGCCGTCGACTGGTACATCACCGAGCTCCGCGCCCGGCTGCTGACCGGCGAGATCGCGCTCCTGGAGGAGCGCGCCGATCGGCTCCGACAGGCCCAGGACGCGGCCACGACGAGCCGTGCTCGACTGGCCGGTGAGCGCGAGACCCTCATCGAGGACCGCGCGCGGGCCGGCGGCGACCGGATCGGGGAACTCGAGCGCCTCTCTGCCGAGGCGCGGGCCACCGCCGAGACGCGACGGACGGCCCGGGACCGATTCGATGCGGCAGTCGCCGAGGCCGGATGGACCGGGGTGACCGACGCCGCCGAATTCGACCGGATGCGCGCCGACATTGCCGATGAGCGCGCGCGGACCGAGGATGCACGGCACCACTGGGACAACGCGTTCGCCGAAGCGAGGTCCGTCGAGAAGGAGCTGCGCGCCAGGGCCGAGGGCGTGCAGGCCGAGCTGCGCAGCCTGACCGAGCGGCAGAGCAACATCCCCGTCGACCAGGTGGCCATCCGCGATCAGATGTGCGCGGACCTGGCCGTCCCCGCGACCGAACTTCCCTATGCCGGCGAATTGATCGACGTCGGTGCCGAGCATGACGAGTGGCGCGGCGCGGCCGAGCGGGTCCTCCGCCCGTTCGCGCTCTCGCTCCTGGTGCCGCAGCAGCACTACGACGCGGTCGCCGCCTGGGTCAACGAACGACGCCTGATGGTGGCCCGCGGCGACGGCCGCAGCGTCGGCGCCAGACTCGTCTACGAGCGGGTCTCGACGCGCCGGGTCCGCACGCCGAGGCCGCAGCCCGCCGACGAGGGCACGATCCTGGCCGACCTCCTCGAGGTGCGCAGCGGCATGTTCGAGGACTATCTGCGGACCGAACTGGAACACCGCGCCGACCACCGCTGCGCCGTCACTCTCGACGAGTTCCGCCATGCGCGGCGGGCCGTCACCCGCGAGGGTCAGGTGCGCTCCGGTGATCGGCACGTCAAGGACGATCGGCATCGCGTCGACGATGCCCGACGGTGGGTGCTCGGCTGGGTCAACGAGAACAAGATCGCGGCGCTGCGGACCGAGCTCGCCGAGATCGTGGCCGCGGGCGAGGACGCGACCACGGCCACCGCCGGGATCGAGGAGCGACGCACCGAGACCCTCCGCAAACGGGACGCGCTGAACCGCATCGCCGACTTCGAGTCCTGGTCCGCGCTCGACGTCGAGGAGGCGCTGCGCCGCGCCGACGAGCATGACGCCGAGTGCGCGCGGCTGCGCGCCGGTTCCTCCCGGCTGGACGAGATCGCCCGCGCCCTCGACCGGAACCGGCAGCAGTCCGCCGAGGTGGAGGACGAGATCACCCGTATCACCGGCGAGGTTGCGACCTCCGGGCAGGAACTCGCCCGGGCACGGGCGCAATGGGAGACAGACGGGCGCGCGGTATCGCAGTGCCCGGCCGCTGATCTCGCCACGGCACGCCAGTCCTACGACGCGCTCGACGCGACGATCGGCGACCGTCGACCGAGCACGTCCGCGGACTGCGCCGGGGCCCGCACCGGGCTGCTCGAGAACCTGCACGAGCGCATCGAACGGCTCGGCCGGGACGCGGCCCGGCACGGCCAGGGACTGAGCCAGCGGATGAGCGGGTTCCTCGCGCAGTGGCCGGAGCTGGCCGCCGATCTGGACGCGGCCGTCGAGTCTCGACGGGACTTCTGCGCCTACCACGAGCGCATCGCCACCGACGACCTGCCGCGATTCGAAGCGGACTTCAAGAACGAGCTCAACAAGAACACCATCCAGGAACTCGCCGGGTTCAACAATTGGCTGGGGCGCCAGGCGTCCGCGATCGACGATCGCATCGCGCGCATCAACGACGGACTGTCCGCCGTCGACTACAACCCCGGCCGGCACATCCGGTTGGAGAAGCAGCCGACTGGCAACCAGGACGTCGTCCAGTTCCGCTCGGACCTGCGCGACCTCACCAATGACAGCCTGGTGGTCGACGGCGAGCAATACTCCGAGCAGCGCTTCCTCGATGTCAAGCGGATCATCGAGCGCTTCCGCGGGCGAGAGGGCTACGCCGACGCGGATCGCGCCTGGACCCGACGCGTCACCGATGTGCGCAACTGGTTCGTGTTCTCCGCCTCCGAACGGGACACGGCCACCGACGAGGAGTGGGAGCACTACTCGGACTCCGACGGCAAGTCCGGCGGACAGAAGGAGAAGCTCGCGTACACGATCTTGGCCGCGTCCCTGGCCTACCAGTTCGGCCTGGAGTGGGGGGCCACCAAGTCCAAGGACTTCCGGTTCGCGGTCATCGACGAGGCCTTCGGCCGTGGATCCGACGTCTCGACGCGGTACGCCCTGGACCTGTTCGCGAAACTGGGCCTGCAGCTGCTGATCGTCACGCCGTTGCAGAAGGTCCACGTCATCGAGCCCTACGTCCGCGCCATCGGCTTCGTCGACAACATCACCGGCACCGCCTCCAGGCTGCAGACCATGTCCATCGAGGAGTACCGCGCCGAGCGGGACAGGCACCGATCGTGACGCCGACATGGACCACCCCGGACGACGTCGCGGACCGTGTCCGACGCCGCTGGACGGACGGCTCCCTGCTCCGCGCCTACGCCTCCGGTCGGCCGCTCGCATCGATCGAGGTGCCGCTGCGCGGACCGCGGCCGACCGAGATCGGCGAGAACCTCGCTGCCGTGCGGGACTGGATCGCGCTGCTCGACGCGGGCCGACGAGACGACCGCCGATACACCCTGCGGTGGACCCAGATCGGCGGCAGGAGCATCGGACGCAACCGGATCCCCGACCGCGCCGTCATCGCAACCTTCGACCAGGCCTGGGCGCTGCTGGGCGTCGCCCGAGAGGTGCGCGCGTTCGACGACGTGTTGGCGTCGACGCGCGATCATCCGGCGGTCCGCCGCTGGATCGAGGCCCGTCCGCACCGCGCCCTCGCGCTCGCCGACCAGATGCCCCGGCTCATCAGCGCCTACTGCTGGCTGGAGGCCAACCGTGGCTCGGACCAGTACCTCCGGCAGATCAGTGCGCCCGCGGTGGACACGAAGTTCACCGAGCAGCACCGCGCCACATTGGCCGCCATGTTGGACGTCTCGTCGACGGCGAGCGGATTCCTCGCCGACCTGGGGCTTCGTGAGAAGCCGCGCCTCGTGCGACTGCGCGCCGCCGCGGGAACCGGTCCGCTGGGGTCGGTCAGCGAGGTCGCCCTGCGCGTCGCCGACCTAGCGCCGCTCCCAATGACAGTGGACACGGCGCTGATCGTGGAGAACGAGATCACCTACCTGAGCGTGAATGTGCCCGACCGCGGGGTGGTGATCTGGGGGCACGGGTTCGATGTCGAGCGGCTCGGCCGACTGCCGTGGCTGGGCCGGGCCGACGTGGCGTACTGGGGGGATCTCGATACGTACGGTTTCGCCATCCTGGATCGGCTCCGCGCCCACCTGCCGACCGCGCGATCGGTGTTGATGGATCGACAGACGCTGCAGGAGCATGCCGACCGGTGGGTGACCGAGGATCGTCCGACGAGTGCCCGGCTGGACCGGCTCACGGACGAAGAGTCCGCGGTCTACGCCGGGCTGGTCTCGGACGTGTGGGGCGATCGGGTCCGGCTGGAGCAGGAGCGGATCGACTGGCGCTGGGCGCAGCAGCGACTGCCACACGCCGTCTCGGACCCGGCCGGCCAGACGGACACCGCCGCCGAACGGTAGGAAACACGGCTGTCGAGGTCGAAACGACGTCACCGGGCGATCGCGCCCGCAGGGTGTCAAATCCCCTCGATCCGCGACGAGATCGGTCCTCGCGCAGGACTTTTCCCCGCCGATCGCTCAAGTATGATGCCGTTCTGCCGATCTGGCGTCAGTGTCGGGGGGACACCGTTCGTGCATCGCTGGACGCGCGGCAGCGCGGCGCCCCGGCCGGACCTGACTGGATCCGGCGCCGGCTCTGTTTCGGGGGAGGGCTCTGAGAATGGATTCACAGGACAGCTGTCGC
>CAZIIX010000224.1:0-4462 GCA_964539345.1 uncultured Actinomycetes bacterium
GGGCCGGGCGTCGCGGCCGGTGCTGCGCCGTCCGCAGCGGCCGGCGCGGCGGGCGCGCCATCCGTCGACGTGTCCGGGGCGGGTGCGACCGCGGGTGCCGCGCCGTCCGCGGCGGCCTTGGTCTTCGCGCCACCGGCGGGCTTCTTCGCGGTCGATTTCGACGCGGTCTTGTCGGCCGACGGGGCCTTCTCCGCGGCGGGGAATGCGTCATGCAACTTGCGCACGACCGGCGCTTCGATCGTCGACGACGCGGATTTGACGAACTCACCGAGTTCGTTGAGTTTTGCGATCACTACCTTGCTGGGTTGGCCCAGCTCTTTGGCAACCGCGCTGACACGGACCTTGCCTGCCACTGCTCTCCTCACGGTGAGACCGGGCGGCGATCCGCTCGGTCTCGACTAGTTGGGTGCGCTGCTCATCGGAAAAGCTTCACAGCGTGCTCACGATGGGTCGACCTCGTTTCCTTGCTCTGGAACCCCGGCGCGGGCCGCGCCGAAATGTCCTTCAGTCCGGCCGTCGCGCTGCGCTGACGTAACGCTCGACCGGCGTGGCGTCGGGTTCCCGGTCGGTGCGCAATGCCCGGCCGAAGGCCCGCCGCTTACGCGCTGCCGCCACGCAGGCGGCGCTGGGATGGACCCATGCGCCGCGCCCGGGAAGCCTCCGCCGCGTGTCCGGCACCACGGCCCCGGCCATCACGACGACGCGTAACAGTTCAATATCCCGGCAGCGTCGACGGCAGCCGATGCAGGTGCGGATCGGGCCGTTGCCCGACGCCCGCCCCCGAGCGGCTGCGCGTCCCGGTGCACGGGATGCGTCGTCCAGTCTAGCGCTTGTCGGATGCTGTTGGCCGCACGACCCGGCGGGCGTGCCCGGGTCGCTCACGGACCTGCTGCGCCGGACGCCGCCGGGCCACCCGGCGCGGCCGCATCGCTGCGGATGTCGATCCGCCAGCCGGTCAGCCGTGCCGCGAGCCGCGCGTTCTGCCCCTCCTTGCCGATCGCCAGCGAGAGCTGGAAGTCCGGCACGATCACGCGCGCGGCCTTGGCCAGCTCGTCGACCACCTGCACCGACACGGCCCGCGCCGGCGACAGGGCGTTGCCCACGAACACCGCGGGGTCGTCGTCATGGTCGATGATGTCGATCTTCTCGCCGCCCAGCTCGCTCATGACGGCGCGCACCCGGGCGCCCATCGGTCCGATGCACGCCCCCTTGGCGTTGACGCCGGGCTCGGCCGCGCGCACCGCGATCTTGGTGCGGTGCCCGGCCTCGCGGGCCACGGCGGTGATCTCCACGCTGCCGTCGGCGATCTCCGGCACCTCCAGGGCGAAGAGTTTGCGCACCAGGTTCGGGTGCGTGCGCGACAGGGTGATCTGCGGCCCGCGCAGCCCGCGGACCACCGAGATGACGTAGCAGCGCAGCCGCTGCCCGTGCGTATAGGTCTCCCCCGGCGCCTGCTCGGCCGCCGGGATGACGCCCTCCACATCGCCCAGGCTGACCACGACGACGCCCCGCGCGTTGACCTTGGCGTCGGCCGAGACCGTGCCGGTGATCAGCTCGTGCTCGCGACCGGCGAAGTCGCCGAACGTGCGCTCGTTGTCCACGTCGCGCAGCCGCTGCTGGATGACCTGCCGCGCGGTGGTGGCGGCGATGCGGCCGAAGTCGTCCGGGGTGTCGTCCCACTCCGATACGATGGTGCCGTCCGGGCCGAGTTCCTGGGCGAGGATGCGGATCTCGCCGGTCTTCTGGTCGACCTCGGCGCGGGCGTGCTGGTGCGGGTCGCTGGTATGCCGATAGGCGGAGAGCAGCGCGTTCTCCAGGGTCCGGATCAGGTCCTCGAACTGGATACCCTTCTCTCGTTCGACCAGCCGCAGCGCGGTGATATCAACGTTCATCGCGCATCCTCTCCTTCTGTCGGCACGGGCCCTCCGCCCGATGCTGCCTCATCCGATGCCGCGTCCGTCCCCTCGTCCACTTCCGTGCCGGTCTCCGCGCCCGCGTCCGTCCCTGGGTCCGGTTCCGCCAGCACGGCCGCGACGGCGGCGGGCGGTGGGGAGAACTCGACGTCGACGGTCGCCTCCCGCACGGCCGTCAGCTCGAGCGCGCGCCGTGTCAGTCCGTCCTTGCCGGTCAGCAGCGTCAGCGCACCGCCGGTGCAGCGGAGGATCCGGCCCTGCACGCGGGATCCGTCGGCCAGCGCCACGGTCACCAGTCTCCCGCGGTTGCGCCGGAAGTGTCGTTCGGCGGTCAGCGGGCGGCCGACGCCCGGGCTGGTGACCTCCAGCGTGTACGGGGCGGCCCCGACGACCGGGTCGCCCTGCTCGTCGAGGGCGGCCGAGATGGCCCGGCTGGTCTCGGCGGCGACGTCCAGGTCGACACCGCCGTCCCGGTCGATGATCACCCGGATGACCCGGTGCCGCCCGGTCATCCGGATGACGAGGTCCTCCAGGTCGAACCCGCGGCGGGCGACGATGGACGCCACCGTGTCCCGAATCCGCGCTTCGTCCCCGGATGCCATCGCAAGCCGCTCCTCGCCTGTGCAATTGTCGTCGTCGCATCCGAAGCCTAACGGGGCCCGGTGTGCGGTGGGGCACGCACCACCCGGGTACTGACATGATGGACGCGTGCAGGTACCTCATCGAAAGACGATCAGTAGGCGCGCCTTCCTGGGGGTCACTGGTGTCTCGGCCATGATCGCGGTGGCCGGCTGCAATCCGTTCTCCACGTCGGCGCCCACGGTGACCGTCACCGAGGAGGCGCCGCGGCCGACCACGCCGCTGCTGGGATTGATCTTCAAGACGCGACTGCACGTGAAGAACCTGCAGGCCGCGGTGCAGGCGGATACCCGCGATGCGACGACGCTGTCGATGCTGCTGGACGACCGTCGGGCGCACATCGCCGCGCTGGTGGCCGAGTACGAGCGCGGCGAGGGGCACCGGCCGCCCGGCGAGAACGATCAGCCGGTGCACCTTGCCTCGACCGACCCCGACGAGGTCATCGCGCTGATCCGCGGGGACGCGGGGCAGGCACAGAACATGTTCACCGATGCGATGACGAATGCGTCGCGCTACCAGGCGCAGCTCTACGCGTCCATCGCGGCGTGCGTCGCCACACACCGGGCGGTACTGGGATGACACATTTTCGTCACGATTCGGCTGACAGCGACGCGCAGTCCACGTCGACGGCGCCGCCCTCGTCCGGGCCGGAGGCGCTCAGCGAGGAGACCATCGACGCACTGCAGGCGGCGATGGCGGCCGAACACGCCGCGCTGTGGGCCTACGGACTGGTCACCGCGCATGACGCGGATGTGGCCGACACCGTCACCGAGATGGTCACCAGCCATCAGAACACCCGCGATGTCGCCGCGAACCTGATCGTCCAGGCGGGCGGCACCCCGGTCGGGCCGGCGCCCGCCTACACCACCCCGGAGCCGGTCACCGACAAGAAGTCGGCGCTGGGGTTGGCGCTGACGATCGAGAGCGACTGCGCCCAGGCGTGGCGCTCGGTGATCGGGAACACCGACGACTCGACACTGCGCGGCACGGCGCTGTCGGCGCTGACCGACAGTGCCATGCGCATGGTCACCTGGCGCCAGGCCGCCAAGGACAAGGTCGTCACCGTGCCGTTCCCCGGCGACCCGGCCGACAACTAGCTCGCCGGTCGGGACTCTCGCCGATCGGCCGCCTGATCGCCCGCCTGCCGATCCTGCCGGGCGTCGGCCGGCCCCTCCAGCGGTGACGGCCGCCCGCCGGTCTATCCGCCGGTGACGGCCGCGCGGATGCGCTCCACAGCGTCGCTGACGGGCACGTCCTCGCGCTCGCCGGTGGCACGGTCGCGCACCTCGACCACGCCGGAGGCCAGGCCCCGTCCGACCACGACGATCGTCGGCACCCCGAGCAGCTCGGCGTCGGCGAACTTCACTCCGGGAGAGGCCTCCCGATCGTCGAGCATGACCTGCACGCCGGCGTCGTCGAGCTCGGCGGCGATCCGCTCCGCCGCGGCGCGGATCTCGTCGCCCTTGCCGGCGATCACCAGGTGCACGTCGGCGGGCGCGACCTCCCGCGGCCACACCAGACCCTTGTCGTCGTGGGTGTTCTCGGCGATCGCGGCCACGGCCCGGGAGACGCCGATGCCGTAGGAGCCCATCGTCACCGTGACCAGCTTGCCGTTCTCGTCGAGCACCGTCAGGTCCAGCGCCTCGGCGTACTTGCGGCCCAGCTGGAAGATGTGCCCCATCTCGATGCCGCGCGCCGACTCCAGTCGCCCGCCGCACCGCGGGCAGTCGTCGCCGTCGCGGACCTCGGCGGCCTGCACCGTCCCGTCCGGGGTGAAGTCTCGGCCGGCCACCAGGTCCAGCACGTGGTGGCCGGTCCGGTCGGCACCGGTCACCCAGGCGGTGCCGGTGGCGATCCGCGGGTCGACCAGGTAGCGGATGCCGGCGCCCGCGTCGGTGGCTGTGCCGGCG
>CAZIIX010000225.1:0-2956 GCA_964539345.1 uncultured Actinomycetes bacterium
CCGACGGGGCGATCGCATGACGGCCGAGCGGATGCCCCGAACTGCGTCATACCTCGGCATGAACGCCTCCCACCACGACGAGAACGGTCACCTGCCATGACATCGCCGACCCCAGAAGTCATCTCGCTGCTGCAGGACCTCGTCGCGATCGATTCGGTCAACCCGAGCCTGGACCCGGCCGGCGCCGGCGAGGGCGAGATCGCCGAGTACATCGCGACCTGGGCCCGGCACCAGGATCTGCCGGTCGAGGTGGTCGACGACGGCGACGGCCGGCCCAGTGTGCTCGTCCACTCCCAGCGACCGGTCCCAGGCGATCGCGCGCTGCTGCTGTGCGGCCACCTGGACACGGTCAGCCTCGACTCCGTCACCGACCCGCTGCACCCGCGCATCGACGGCGACCGGCTCTACGGCCGCGGCTCGTACGACATGAAGGCCGGCCTGGCCGCATCGCTGATCGCCTGCCGCGATGCAGCCCGGACGGGACTGACCGTGCGCGTCACCGTGGCGGCCGTGGCGGACGAGGAACACAGCAGCCTCGGCATCCGGCGCGTGCTGGACAGGCTGAGCGCCGACGCGGCGATCGTCAACGAGCCGACCGAGATGTCGATCGGCGTGGCGCACAAGGGATTCGCCTGGATCGACATCGACATCCACGGACGGGCGGCGCACGGATCCCGGCCGGAGCTGGGCATCGACGCGATCGTCAAGGCCGGCGGGCTGCTGACCCGACTGGAGCAGTGGGGGAGGGACCTCGGCACCTGGCGGCACCCGCTGCTCGGACCGGCCACCGTGCACGCCTCGGTGATCAGCGGCGGACAGGGCCCGTCCACGATCCCGGAGGACTGCCGGCTGACGATCGAGCGACGCACGTTACCGGGGGAGGACCGGGCGCAGATCGAGCGCGAGGTCGCCGACCTGCTGGCGGCCTGCGCGGATGCGGATCCCGAGTTCGACGCCGCAGCACACACCGCTCTCTACCAACCGGCGCTCGAAACACCGGTCGACCATTGGATTGTCGGCGCGCTGCTGGCCGCGCGGCGGGGTGGGGAGGCGGCGGAGGTCACCACGGACGCGCCTGCCGCCAAAGCGGACGCGCCAGCCGCCGCCGACATAGACGCGCCGGCGGACATCGCGGGCATGAGCTACTGGGCCGACTCCGCGCTGATCGCCGCCGCCGGCATCCCGACTGTGCTGTTCGGGCCGGGTGGCGACGGCGCACACGCCGAGGTCGAATGGGTCAGCATCAGCGACACAGTCGACTGCGCGCGCATTCTGCTCGACGTCGCCCGGTCCATGGAGACCGGGCGGCAACCATGACGCCGTTCCCGGCGACCCCACCCGCCGCGGGCCGCCGCTCCGAGACGCGGTTCCCAGCGATCCCACCCGCCGTGGGCCGCCGCGCCCGCCGTCACGGCTCCGGCAGGAACCCGGGCAGCGGCAGGTGATCGGCCGGGGCGGGCCGCGCGATCAGGAACCCCTGCAGCAGGTCGCACCCCAGATCGGTGACCACCTCCCGCTCGCCGTCGGTCTCCACGCCCTCGGCGAGCACCAGCATGTCCAGCGCATGCCCGAGTTGCACGATCGCGCCGACCAGCGCCCGGTTGCGGGGAGCGCGATCGATCCCGGCCACGAACGACCGGTCGATCTTGAGCACATCGACCGGGAAGCGTTGCAGGTACGCCAATGACGAATACCCGGTGCCGAAGTCGTCCAGCGACAACCGGATCCCCAGCTCGCGCAGCTCGGCGAGGATCCGCGCGCTCGCATCGGGGTCTGCCATCAGCACCGACTCGGTGAGCTCCATGTGCGGCAGCACCTCGTCGGGCCCCAGCCGATCGAGCAGCTCGGCCACCGAGTCGACGAAGCCGTGCTGGCCCAGCTGGCGCGCCGAGACGTTCACCCCGACGCGGACGTTGTCGATCCCGGCCCGATGCCACCGGCGGCTCTGCGTGAACGCCTCCTCCATCACCCAGGCGCCGATCTCCCGTATCAGGCCGGTCTCCTCGGCGAGCGGGATGAACTCGCCGGGCCAGAGCAGCCCGCGCTGCGGGTGCTGCCAGCGCACCAGCGCCTCAATTCCGGTCACCCGCTGCTCGCCCAGGTGCAGGATCGGCTGATAGTGCAGCAGCAGTTCGGACCGCTCGCACGCGCCGGACAGGTCCATCTCGGTGCGCAACCGGCTGTGCGCGCGGCGCTGCATCCGCGCGTCGAACGTCTCGATGCGATCGCGCCCCTGCGACTTGGCGCGGGCATTGGCGGCCTCGGCGTGCCGGATCAGGTCCTCCGGATAGGTCACCTGCGGCCCGGCCAGCGCGACGCCGATGCTCAGCCGCATCTTCACGTGGTCATCGCCGAGCGTCACCGCCTCGCCGAGCGCCCGGTGGATGTGTGAGGCCAGATCGGTGGCGGCCTCGACGCTGTCCACGTGGTCGCACACCACCACGAACTCGTCCGCGGCGATCCGCCCGACCAGCGCCGAGGCGCACCGCGCGCGGGCGACGGTCTCCTCCAGCCGCTGCGCCATGATGACCAGCAGCCGGTCCCCGGCGTCCCGGCCGAGGCTGTCGTTGATCACCTTGAACCGGTCCAGGTCGCAGAACAGCACCGCGGGTCGGCGGTCCGGGGAGGCCCGCCGGGTCTCCAGGGCATGACGCAGGTAGTGGGTGAGCATCGAGCGGTCGGCCAGGCCGGTCAGGCTATCGCGCGCGAGCGCCTGCGCGGAGCACTCGGTGCATCCGTTGCGAGGCGTTGTCGCACTCTTCCGCTGCCCTGGCACAGCTGTCATGGTCCTACCTATCGGCATCCTCTCGCACCACGTAACGTGTGACGAGCATTTCATGATTCACCCGATCTTGCGGGGATGGGCCCCTACCGGCCCGACGAAAAGTCCAGCAATGGGCGCGCTGCCCAGCCCGCCACCGCGCGCTGCCCAGCCCGCCACCGCCCGCGAGACGGC
>CAZIIX010000225.1:3056-4461 GCA_964539345.1 uncultured Actinomycetes bacterium
GGCACCATCGACCTGGCCGCCGCGCTGCGCTACGCCGTGTACTACGCCCGCACCGGCTACCCCGTGCTCGAGCGCATCACCGCGACGATCGCGGCCGTGGCGGACCTGTTCCGCGGCGACTGGACCACCTCGGCCGCGCAGTACCTGCCGGGCGGCGCGCCACCGGCCCCCGGCTCGCAGCTCACCAACCCGGCGCTGGCCGCCACCTACCAGCGGTTGATCGACGCGTCCGGCGGGGCCCCGTCCCGGGAGGCGGGCATCGATGCGGCCATGCGCGCGTGGAGCGAGGGCTTCGTGGCGCAGGCCGTCGACGAGTTCGGCCGGCACGCGTGGGCGGACTCCTCCGGCCATCGTCATGCCGGAATCATCACCGGTGCCGACCTCGCCGGCTGGCACCCGCCGTACGAGGAGCCCGCCACGGCGCGCTACGGCGACTTCACGATCGTCAAGACCGGCCCGTGGGGGCAGGGCCCGGTGCTATTGCAGCAGCTGCTGATGCTCGACGGCGTGGACGCGCCGGTCGGCAGCGCGGACCTGATCCACCAGGTGGTCGAGACCGCGAAGCTGGCGTTCGCCGACCGCAATGCGTTCTACGGGGACAGCGCGCCGGTGCCGCTGGAGACCCTGCTGTCCGCCGACTACGCCGCGACCCGGCGCGCGCTGATCGGCGGGTCGGCCAGTTTCGAGCTCCGCCCCGGCTCGCCGGACGGCCGCACCCCGGTGTTGCCGCACTACCCGGTGCTCGAGCGGCCGCCGGCGGAGGCAGCGGCGGATGCGGGGGCCGGGGAGCCGACGGTGCCGGACGCCTCCGGCCGCGCCCGCGGGGACACCTGCCACATCGACGTGGTGGACCGGTGGGGAACGATGGTCTCGGCGACGCCGTCGGGCGGCTGGCTGCAATCGTCACCGTTGATCCCGGCGCTCGGCTTCCCGCTGGGCACGCGGCTGCAGATGATGTCGCTGCAGCCGGACCTGCCCACCACGCTGGTGCCCGGTCGGCGCCCCCGCACGACGCTGTCGCCGACGCTGGTGATGGCCGGTGACGCGACCGTGCTGGCGTGCGGCACGCCCGGCGGCGATCAGCAGGACCAGTGGCAGACGCCGTTCCTGCTCGCGGTGTTGCGGGAAGGCCACGGGTTGCAGCAGGCGATCGACGCGCCGAACTACCACACCACCCACGTGCCGAACTCGTTCCACCCGCACGAGGGTCATCCCGGGCAGATCATGGTCGAGGATCGCGTCGGGCCGGACGTCATCGCCGAGCTGCGCCGCCGCGGGCATGACGTCGTCACGGCCGGACCGTGGTCGCTGGGCCGACTGTCCGCGGTGTCCCGGGACCCGGAGAACGGGATATTCCGGGCAGGCGCGAATCCGCGGGGGATGCAGGGATACGCGGTGGGCCGGT
>CAZIIX010000226.1:0-1141 GCA_964539345.1 uncultured Actinomycetes bacterium
ACCACCGGGGTGCCGCAGGCCTGCGCCTCCAGCGCCACCAGCCCGAACGACTCGCTGCGGCTGGGAACGGCCACCACGTCGACACCCTGGTAGAGGCGCACCAGTTCGGCCGGGGCCATCGCCGGGAGCAACGTCACCCGGTCGGCCACGCCCAGCCCGGCGGCCAGCGACCGCAGTCGCTCCGGTTCGCGATGGCCGGATCCGGAGCTGTCACCGGCGATCAGCGCCCGGAAGGACCGCTCCGGGTGCCGGTGCTGCAACTCGGCGAGCGCCCGCACCAGGACCTGCGGGCCCTTGTGCGGCTGGATGCGGCCGACGAACGCCAGCACCACGTCCTGCGGGCGCAGGTCGTAGGCGGCGCGCACCCGCCGGCGCGCGTCGAGCACGTTCGGGGCCGGGTGGAACAGCCCGATGTCCACGCCCGGCGGGACGACGACGAGCTGCTCCGGATCGGCGTCATACAGGTCGATGAGCTGCTCGGCCTCGACGGCGGTGGGGGCGACGAGGAGGTCCGCCTCGGCGACGACCTGTTGTTCGCCGATCTCCCGGGCGCGTGGTTCGCGGCGGTCGTCGTCGCCGGCCAGCGAGGCGTTCTTGACCTTCGCCAGGGTGTGCGCGGAGTGCACCAGCGGAATGCCCCAGCGGTCCCGCACCAGGTAGCCGACCTGGCCGGAGAGCCAGTAGTGCGAGTGCACGACGTCGTACCGGGATCCGGTGTGGGTGGGGGTGGCCGCGCGCAACACGTTGGCGGTGAAGTGGCAGAGCTGGCTGGGCAGGTCCTCCTTGGTCAGCCCGTCCAGCGGGCCGGCCAGCACATGGATGACGGTGTATCCGGGCTCCACCTCGACGCGCAGCGGCTGGTGCGAGGTGGTGGCGCGGGTGAACACGTCGACGTCGATGCCGCGGCGGGCCATGCGGCGCGCGACCTGGTCGATGTAGACGTTCATGCCGCCGGCGTCGCCGCGCCCGGGCTGCGCCAACGGGGACGTGTGCACGCTGAGCATGGCCACCCGCCGGATGGGGCGCGTCAGCCGCGGGAACCCCCCGGCCCGTACGACGTTCGTCACACCAATCCCATCTGTGGCTCGTTGTCCGTTGCTGCGCGTCGCAGCACGGCCGCGGACAAGCCTATCGCGATCGG
>CAZIIX010000226.1:1241-4454 GCA_964539345.1 uncultured Actinomycetes bacterium
CTACAGCGCGGACAGTGTCTTCCACTGGGCGTAGCTGTAGGCCCAGTCCCAGACGTAGTCCCGCTCGGTCATCGGCACGCCGGTGTTCTCGACTTCGACCGGGATGCCGTAGTACATCATGTCGTAGAACTCCTTGCCGTCCTTCATGCCCATGTTGACGCACCCGTGCGAGACGTTCTGCTTGCCGAGGTAGCCGGCCGCTTCCGTCTGCTTGTTGACGTGGATGAATTCCCCGTTGTTGTTGATGCGCACGCCCCAGTACTCGACCACATCGTGGTAGCCGTACTTCGGGTTCGACATGGTGAACTTGCCGGTCTTCGGGTCGCCCTCGAAGCCCTGCACGATGTGGATGCCTTCGACGGTGGTGCGTCCCTGGTCGACCGTCTTGGGCACGCCGTAGGAGACCGGGTAGTTCCGGATGACCTTGTCGTCCTTGACGACGACCAGGCGGTGGGAGGTGACATCGGCCTTCACCACGATGTTGTCGCCGATCTTGAAGTCGCGGGTGAGGTCCTCGCGGCCCCAGGCGCCGCCGTAGTCGACGCCGTACAGGTTGGCCGCGACGTGCACGCGGGTGTGCGCCGGCCAGTACTCTTTGGGGCGGAAGTGCACCCGGGACTGCATGACCCCGTTGCCCTGGATGTCCTCGTCGGGCATCCACCCCCACGAGCCCTCGACCTCGATCTTCTTGCCGTCCGCGTCCTTCGTCGTGACGTGCAGGTTCTTCTCGGCAGCGGCGCGATTGGTGACGGAGCCTGCGAACGTCACCACGATCGGCGAGGCGATGCCGACGGTCTTGCCGTCCGGGATCTGGATGTAGGCGGCCATCGTCTTCTTCGGTTTGACCGTGGTGAGCTTGCCCTCGAACGGCTTGTCGCTCCCGTCGATGCCCTTGGCCAGGCCGCTGACGGTGTAGCTGACGCCGTACTTCAGCCGTTCCTTGCTCGTCCAGGTGTGGTCGTCCTCGGAGATCTCGCCGGAGATCGAGGCTCCGTCATCGCCGACCATCTCGACCTTCGCCAACGTGGCGTTGAACGAGGTGACGCGGACCGGGGTGGTGGGGCTGAGCTTCTTGCTGCCGAACTCCGGGCTCGCGGTGATCCGGATGTCCACCTTCGGCGCGGTGGTGGTGGGCTCCGTGGTGGTCTGCGACGCGGAGTCGTCGGACTGGCTGGTGTCGGTGGTGGGCGAGGTCTCGGGCAGCGACGACACGGTGATCTGCGCGTTCGCACTGGGCGTGATCGTCTTGGTGATGTAGACCGGAGCCTGGGATCCACAGGCGCTGGCCAGCACGGTCACTGCCGCCGCCAGCGCAGCCAGACCCAGCAGTCGCCGTCGCCCGTGACGCGCCTCGTTCTGTCGTCGCATCGTTCGCCTCTCCGTTCACCCGGTGCCGACCCCGTCCGTCACGGCAGACACCAGCCACAATGGTAAGGGCAGAAGGTGACAGCTCGGTCTCGATGCGCACCCGCCCTCGATGAGACGTTCCATCCCGGTTCGCGGTCCACATGGTGAGGCGAAACTCACAGTGGGGCGGCCGCTCGCGACAGGGCCGCTACAGCGCCGCTACAGCTCGATGCCGACCAGCACCGGTTCCGGACGCAGCGTGACCGCGAACGCGTCCCGCACCCCGTCCCGGATCTCGCGTGCCAGCGCGAGGAGCTCCGCGGTGGTCCCCCCGCCGCGATTGGTCAGCGCCAGGGTGTGCTTGGTGGAGACGGTCACGCGGGCGCCCGACCGCTGCTGCGACGGGTAGCCCCGCGGGAACCCGGCGCGTTCGATGAGCCAGGCGGCGGAGAGTTTCGTCCCGTCCGGCCGGGTCGGGCCCGCCGGGTACTGCGGGACCGGGGTGTCCGGGCCGAGCCGCGCAGCGATGGCGTCCTGCGTCATTGCCAGTTCGCCCGGGCCCAGGATCGGGTTGGTGAAGAACGAGCCGACGCTGCGCGTGTCCGGGTCGGACTCGTCGATGACCATGCCCTTGCCGCGGCGCAGCTCCGTCACGGCGTCATGCACGGCGCGCGGTGGCGCGGTCTCGCCCACCGACACACCGAGCGTGCGGGCGAGTTCCGCATAGCGGACGGGCCGTTCGGCGCGGGTCAGCCGCACCCGGACGGCGGTGACGATGGCCCGGTCGGTGCCGCGCAGGACCGAGCTGCGGTAGCCGAGTCGCAGCTCGGCGGGGGTCATGGTGCGCACTCGCCGGTTCACGCGGTCGTAGACCTCGACATCGACCAGCACGTCGGAGATCTCGGTGCCGTAGGCACCCACGTTCTGCACCGGCGTGGCACCGGCCGATCCGGGGATGCCGGCCAGCGACTCGACACCGCACCAGCCCTCGTCGACCAGCTGCGTGACGACGGCCGCCCAGTCCTCCCCCGCTCCGATGGTGGCCACCGCGCGGTCGTCGCCCGCCGGGTCGATGCGCAATCCGGGGATCGTCACGTGCAGCACGGGGGTGGGAACACCGGCATCGGCGATGACGAGGTTCGAGCCGCCGCCGATGACCAGCGCGCCGCCCGCATCGTCCAGCGCGGCGGCTCGGTCGGCGAGTTCGGCCGTGCTGGAAGCGGTGTGGATCGCCGGGGCGGGGCCGCCGAGACCGATCGTGGTCAGCGCGGCGAGCATCACCGGGTCGCGTGCCGCGTCCGGCGCGGTCGGGCCGGGTCGGCTGGCGTTCGGGTCCACGGGCACCTCTACAGGGTAGGGTCACGGCATGCCTACTCCGCTCACTGTGACACAGGAATTCCCCGCCGAACCCGCGGCCGTGTACGCACTGTTCACCGACCGCGCGTTCCTCGAGGGACGGCTGGCGGACACCGGCGCGCTGGATCCCGAGGTGGTGGCCCTGGACAAGGACGAGACCTCCGCATCGGTGACGACGCGCCAGTCCATCCCGGCCTCCGCGCTGCCGTCGATGGTCTCGTCGATGATGGCCGGCGATCCCGCGACCGAGCGCATCGAACAGTGGAAGGTGGACGGCGACTCCTACGTGGCCGAGTTCACCGTGACCGTCAAGGGCGCCCCGGCGTCGCTGAAGGGCACGATGACGCTCGCGGCCGCGCCCGGCGGCAGCGCGCTGAACGTGGACGGCTCCGCGAACGTGCCGATCCCGATGTTCGGCGGCAAGATCGAGCAGGTCATCGTCGAACAGATCGGCGAGCTGCTGGCCGCCGAGGGCGACTACACCCGCGGCAAGCTCGCCGGATAGCCGGA
>CAZIIX010000227.1:0-4452 GCA_964539345.1 uncultured Actinomycetes bacterium
GGGGCACCCGGGTACTGGTCGGCACCGGGGTACTGCGGCGTTCCCGGGTACGGCTGGGCACCCGTTCCGGGGGTCTGCTGCGCACCCGGATCACGCTCGGATGCGGGCTGCCCCCAGGGGTCTGGCGGTTCGCCTGCGGGATTCTGCGGTGACGTCATGGGCCTTACGGTACTGGGTCCACCGACCGGGCCGGGCCGACCGTGCTGGCGCGCCTACTTGCGGCGGGACGCCTTGCGCGGCGGCGGCAGCGCACCCTCGGCGCGCAGCCGGCTGGCATGCAGCGCCAGGCTCTCCACCAACAGCGCCACGTCCGGTTCGTCCGGCAGCACGTCGACACGGAGGCCGAACTCGCGGGCCGTCTCGGCGGTCTTCGGTCCGAGGCAGGCCACGATGGTGCGAGCGTGCGGCTTGCCCGCGATGCCCACCAGGTTCCGCACGGTCGAGGCGGTGGTGAAGCACACCGCGTCGAACCCGCCGGTCTTGATGGCCTCGCGGATCGGTGCCGGCGGCGGCGCGGCGCGCACGGTCCGGTAGGCGGTCACGTCATCGACCTCCCAGCCGCGTTCGCGCAGGCCCGCCGCGAGCGTCTCGGTGGCGATGTCGGCGCGCGGCAGCAGGATGCGGTCCACCGGGTCGAACACGTCGTCGAACTCCGGGAAACCGTCCAGCAGCCCCACCGACGAGTCGGGGTTGTCCGAGACCACGTCCGGCCGGATCCCCAGGTCCCGCACGGCATTCGCGGTCACCTCGTCCACGCAGGCGATATTGACCCCGGAGAACGCGCGCGCATCCAGCCCGAACTCGGCGAACTTCTCCCAGATGGCTCGCACCGAGTTCGTGGAGGTGAAGATCAACCACTGGTAGCGACCGTCCACCAACCCCTTGACCGAGCGCTCCATCTGTGCCGGGCTGCGCGGCGGCTCGACCGAGATCGTGCGCACCGTTTCCGGGATCGCTCCGTGCGAGCGCAGCCGGTCGAGCATGCCGTTGTCCCGGGCGCGCGTCTGCGGGACCAAAACCCGCCACCCGTACAGCGCGCGCGACTCCCACCAGGACAGCTCCTCGCGCTTGGTCACCGCGGTGCCCACCGTGACGATGAGCTGCCCGGTGAGTTCCCGCCCGATCGCGTCGAGCGTGGCCACCGTGCCCTGCACCGTCTTCTGCGTCCGCAGCGTGGCAGCGGCGGTGACACTCGCCGGCGTGGCCGGGTCGATGCCGGCCTCGGCCAGCGCGGCCGCCGTCTCCGCCAGGTGCCCGGCGGCGGCGTGCAGCAGCAGTGTCCCCGGCGCGCTCGCCAGCCGGCCCCAGTCCGAGGCGGTCCGGGCATCCGCGACCGTGTGCACCGAGCTGACCGGGATACCCGCGTACGCGGCGGCGGTCGTCGCGGTGGGCAGGCCCGGAACGACGTCATACTGCAGGCCGCTCGCGGCCACCGGCTCGATCTCGGCGACCACCGGGTCCGCCGTCAGCACGTCGCCGGACACCAGCCGCACCACGGCCTGCCCGGCCTGCGCCGCGGCGACCAGGGACGTCGCGACCTCGGCCGGTGCGCCCACCGCATGCTGCACCTCCGCATCGGCGGCGATCTGCATCACCGACTCGGGCACATCCGGATCCGTCACGATCAGGGCCGCGCCACGCAGCGCCTCCATGGCACGCACGGTCAGCAGCTCCGGGTCGCCCGGGCCCGCACCGACGAACGCGATGCGGCCGATGCTGACGGCCTCGGCCGCGGACTTCACGGGATGCGCCGCGGCCGGCTTGCGGGTGCGGGTCGAAATGGCCGTCATAGTGCCTCCAGACGGGCCGGGGACCGCCCACGACGGGATTCGTGGAAGGCCAACATGTGCAGTTCCAGGGCAAGATCCACGCGTCGAACCTCGACATCGTCGGGGACCGACACCTGGGTCGGGGTGAAGTTGAGGATGGAGCGCACGCCCGCGTCCACGAGCACGTCGACGACCTGCTGCGCGGCGGACTCGGGGGTGGCGATGACACCGATCGCGACACCGGCGGCCCGGCAGGCGACGTCGGCCCGGGCGACGTCCAACACCGGCAACCCGGCGACGGTGGAGCCGACCTTGCCGGGGTCGGCGTCGAGCAGCACCCGGATCGGGAAGCCGCGTCCGATGAACCCCGGGTAGCCGGCCAGGGCGCTGCCCAGATGGCCGACGCCGACGATCGCGACCGGATAGACGTCGTGCGCGCCCAGCACCCGGGTGAGCGCTTCGCGCAGGGTGGCCGCCGAATAGCCGACGCCGCGCGTGCCGTGCGAGCCGATGTAGGACAGGTCCTTGCGCAGCTTCGCCGGGTTGACGCCGGCGAATGCCGCCAGCTCCTCCGACGAGATCGTCGTTCCGGCGGCGAGATCCCGGTTGGTGAGAACCCGCAGGTATTCGGTCAGCCGGGCCACGGTAGCCTCGGGGATGGCCCGCATGGCCAGTTCCGGAACACGGCGTGCTCCGGTGGGGGTCGCTCCCTCGGCCACGGTCTGTTCACCTACTGACTTGAGACTCGGCGGGTCGGTCCCGCATGCGCACGGGCGGCCAGCTATTTTCTACTCACCACGCATGACCTTAGCCATTTGTGAACGCAGGCACAAAGTCGTTGCGACGGGAGCGACGCTCGTCACGACCCGTGGCGTCGCGGCGCGGTCAGCGCCCGCGGGCCAGCACGCGCGCCAGCTCGTCCGCGTCGATGCGGTAGGCGCCGACCTGGTCGCCGTCGACGAGAACGGCCGGCACCTGGTCGCCGTATTCGGCGCGCAGCTCGGCATCGGAGTCGACATTGACCTCCTGCCAGACGATGTCGAGACGCCGGCACACGTCCGCAACGACGTCGCGAGCCGGACCGCACAGGTGGCAGTCGGTCCGGGTCAGCAGTGTGAGGCGGGTCGCGGTGTCGTCGGTGGACTGCGTCATGGCTATTTCCCCTGGCCCTGCCGTTGGTGCTGCAGCGCGCGCGAGATGACGACGCGCTGGATCTGATTGGTGCCCTCCACGATCTGCAGCACCTTCGCCTCGCGCATGTATCGCTCGAGGGGGTGGTCCTGGACGTAGCCGGCACCGCCGAGCACCTGCACCATATCGGTGGTCACCGCCATAGCCATATCGGTCGCGGTGAGTTTGGCCATGGCCGCGTCCGCGGCGAACGGGCGGCCGGCGTCCTTGCGGCGCGCGGCGTACAGGTACAGCTGTCGGGCGGCGGCGATCCGTGCGGCGGCGTCGGCCAGCAGGAACGACACCCCCTGGAACCCGTCGATGGTCTGGCCGAACGCCTCCCGCTGCCCGGCATACGCGACGGCGGCATCCAGCGCGGCCTGCGCCAGGCCCACCGCGCACGCCGCGATGCCGAGCCGGCCGGTGTCCAGCGCCGTCATGGCCACGGCGAAACCCTGCCCCTCGGCACCGATCAACCTGTCGCGTCCCAGGTGTACCTGCTCGAACCGCACCTGCGAGGTCGGCGAACCGCGCACCCCCATCTTGCGCTCCGGTTCGGCGGGGATGACGCCCTCGGCGTCCGCCGGTGCCAGGAACGCGCTGATCCCCTTCGCGCCGGAGTCGCCGGTGCGCGCGAGCAGCAGGAAGAAGTCCGCCACCGGTCCGTGCGTGATCCACGCCTTGTCACCCGTGACGACATATCGCGCATCCTCTCCGTCACCGTCGCGCACCGCGGTGGTGCGCATCGCGGCGGGGTCCGATCCGGCGTGCGGCTCGGACAGACAGTAGGCGCCGAGCTGCGCGCCGCTGAGCATGTCCGGCAGGAATCGCTGCCGCTGCGCCTCGGAACCGAAGTCGGCGATGCCGTGGCAGGCCAGGACGTGCACGCTGATGCCCATGGCCACCGTCAGCCATCCGCGGGCGAGTTCCTCCAGCACCTGCAGGTACACCGTGGCCGGTTGCCCCCCACCCCCGTACTGCTCCGGATAGGGCAGTGACAGCAGGCCCAGCTCTCCCAGGCGGGTCATCAGGTCACGCGGGAACCGACCCGCTTCCTCATCGGCGTCGGCGCGCGGCAGCAGCTCGCGCTGGACCAGGTCGCGGGTGAGGTCGATGAGGTCGGCGGCCTCGTCCGTGGGAAGTTCGCGTTCGATGGGTGCGAGCGGCACGGCAGGCTCCCTCCTGGGTCGGTCCGGACACGGCGGCCCGGGTCTGTCACCGGTGTGGGGCCATTGTGCGCCCTTTGTTGGTCGTCCGACTATCGGGGACCCAACGGTCACTGGTCGAGCAGGAACTCCTGCAGCACGACGGCCTGGTTGTGCTCGGTGTCCGAGGCCCCGAACAGCAGACAGACGCGTTCGTTGCGCGCCCGGTCGAGCAGCGGCTGCCACAGCTCGCCGGACTGCTCCAGCTCCGTGCGGTACTTCGTGCGGAACCCCGTCCAGCGGTCGACGTCGTGGCCGAACCACTTGCGTAGCTCGGTGGACGGCCCGAGCTCCTTGATCCACTCGTC
>CAZIIX010000228.1:0-4426 GCA_964539345.1 uncultured Actinomycetes bacterium
CGCGCCCCGACTGCTGCCGGCGCTGGCGCTCTACAGCGCGCTGCGCGTCGGGCTGCTGGTCGTGCTCACGGTGCTGTTGATGGTCGCCGGGCGGCCGTTCGGCCTGCCGCTGATCGTCGCGCTGGCCTTCGCGGTGGTCCTGCAGCTGCCGCTGTCGGTCCTGCTGTTCCCGAAGCAGCGGCGCACGCTCACCGCCGCCCTGGCGCACGCCAAGTCGCATCGCACCGCGGAACGGGATCGGCTGCGCGCCGCCCTCACCGGTGAGGACCGGACGGACTGACCGCGCTACCGCCCGACGTAGTCCGCCAGGTAGCGGCCGGTCAGGGTGGAGCCGTCGGCGATCAGATCGGCGGGGGTGCCTTCGAACACGACCCGCCCCCCGTCGTGGCCGGCGCCCGGCCCCAGATCGATGATCCAGTCCGCCGACGCCATCACCGCCTGGTGGTGTTCGATCACCACCACCGACTTGCCCGCATCGACCAGGCGGCCCAGCAGGCCCAGGAGCTGCTCGACGTCGGCCAGGTGCAGGCCCGTGGTCGGCTCGTCCAGCACGTAGATGCCGCCGCTCGCGGCCATCTCCGTGGCCAGCTTCAACCGCTGGCGCTCCCCGCCGGACAGCGTGGTCAACGGCTGGCCGAGCCGCAGATACCCCAGCCCCACGTCGGCGAGCCTGGTCAGGACCTGGTGCGCCGCCGGGGTCGCGGCGGGCCCGTCCGCGAAGAAGTCGGTCGCCGCGGCCACCGACATCGCCAGTACCTCGCTGATGTCCGCCCCGGCGAGCGTGTAGGTCAGCACGGAGGCGTCGAAACGCCGGCCCTCGCAGTCCTCGCAGGTGGTCTCGACGGTGGACATCACACCGAGGTCGGTGTAGATCACGCCCGCGCCGTGGCACGTCGGGCAGGCGCCGGCCGAGTTCGAGCTGAACAGCCCGGGCTTGACACCGTTGGCCTTGGCGAACGCCTTGCGGATCGGGTCGAGCAGGCCCGTGTAGGTGGCCGGGTTGCTCCGTCGCGAACCGCGGATGGGCTGCTGGTCGATCATCACCACTCCGGGACGGCGCGCCACCGATCCGCCGATCAGCGAGCTCTTGCCGGATCCGGCCACGCCGGTGACCACGCACAGCACCCCGAGCGGGATGTCGACGTCGACGCCGGTGAGGTTGTTCGTCCGGGCATTGCGCACCTCCAGCGCACCGGTGGCCGTCCGCACCGACGTGTTCAGCCGGGACCGGTCGTCGAGGTGCCGCCCGGTCACCGTGTCGCTCGCGCGTAGGCCGGCCACCGACCCTTCGAACGTGATCTCCCCGCCGTCGGCACCGGCACCCGGACCGAGATCGATGACGTGGTCGGCGATGTCGATGATCTCCGGCTTGTGCTCGATCACCAGGACGGTGTTGCCCCGGTCGCGCAGTCGCAGCAGCAGCCCGTTCATCCGCTCGATGTCGTGCGGGTGCAGACCGATCGACGGTTCGTCGAAGACGTAGGTGACGTCGGTCAGCGGCGATCCGAGGTGCCGGATCATCTTGACCCGCTGGGACTCGCCGCCGGACAGCGTGCCGGTGGGACGATCCAGCGAGAGGTAGCCGAGCCCGATGGCGGTGAACGAATCGATCAGGTGCTGCAGTCCTGCCACCAGCGGCGCCACCGCCTCGTCATCGATCTCACGGAGCCAGCCGGCCAGGTCGGTGATCTGCATGGCGCACACGTCGGCGATGTTGCGGCCGTCGATCGTCGAGCCCAGCGTCTCGCGGGCGAGTCGGGTGCCGCCGCACTCCGGGCACGGCTGGAACGTCACCGCCCGGTCGACGAACGCCCTGATGTGCGGCTGCATCGACTCGCGATCCTTGGACAGGAAGGACTTCCGGATCTGCGGGATCAGCCCCAGGTAGGTCAGGTTGACGCCGTCGACCTTGATCTTCGTCGCCTCCTTGTGCAGCAGCGCGTCCAGCTCGGCGTCCGTGAAGTCCTTGATCGGCGTGTCCGGGTCGAACCATCCGCACCCGCGGTAGATGCGCCCGTACCAGCCCTCCATGCTGTAGCCCGGCACCGTGATGGCGCCCTCGTTGAGCGACTTCGACTCGTCGTAGAGCGCGGTCACGTCGACGTCGGTGACCCGGCCGGTGCCCTCGCACTCCGGGCACATGCCGCCGTGGTAGACCTGCTTCCGGACCACCTTCTTGGTGCCCTTCGCGTCGGTCATCACGCCGCTGGCGGTCCGGCGCGGCACATTGAACGAGTACGCGATCGGCGGGCCGATGGACGGCGTCGCCCTGCGGCTGAACAGGATGCGCAGCATCGCGTTCGCGTCCGTCGCCGTGCCGACGGTGGACCGCGGGTTGCCGCCCATCGGTTCCTGGTCGACGACGATCGCGGTCGTCAGCCCCTCGAGCAGGTCGACGTCGGGACGCGCCAGCGACGGCATGAACCCCTGCAGGAACGCGCTGTAGGTCTCGTTGATCAGCCGTTGCGACTCGGCGGCGATGGTGCGGAACACCAGCGAGCTCTTGCCCGAGCCGGACACCCCGGTGAACGCGGTCAGCCGCCGTTTCGGGATGGTGACCGAGATGTCCTTCAGGTTGTTCTCCCGCGCGCCGTGGATGCGGATGGTGTCGTGGCCGTCCGCGGCATGCGCCGGGTATGACGAGGTTTCGGTCATGACGCCTGTTGGAGGCGGATCAGGTTGCCCGCCGGGTCGCGGAACGAGCAGTCCCGCAGACCGTAGTCCTGGTCGGTGGGCTCCTGGACGACCTCGGCGCCACGCTGCTGCCACAACTCGAACGTGGCGTCCACGTCGGTGCTGGCCAGGTTGATGCTGGCGAACGTGCCCTTGGCCATCATGTCGGCGATCAGCGACTTCTCGGCCTCGGTGACGCCCGGGGTGGCCTGCGGCGGGTAGAGCACGATGGACGTCTCCGGCTGCCCGGGCGGGCCGACGGTGATCCAGTGCATGCCGGCGTAGCCGACATCGTTGCGCACCTCGAAGCCGAGCACGTCGCGGTAGAAGGCCACCGTGGCGTCCGGGTCCTGGTGCGGGAGCATGACGGAGTGGATTGAAATGGTCATGGCGATCACGCTAGCGTCGGCGCGGGGCCGGGCGCTTCTCGATTCCTGATCGGTTTCGTGGCCCCCCTGCTGATGCAGGGCGGCACACCTGCGAGGTCGGCGGACCGTTCCCGCCGGTAGTCGCTCGGGGACAGACCGACGAGTTCGGAGAACCGGGTGCTGAACGTGCCCAGCGAGGAACATCCGACGGCGAAACAGACGTCGGTCACGGACATGTCGCTGCTGCGCAGCAGGGCCATCGCGCGCTCGATGCGGCGGGTCATGACGTAGCTGTACGGCGACTCCCCGAACGCGCGGCGGAACTCGCGGGACAGGTGCCCGGGCGAGACGTGTGCCCACGAGGCGAGCTGCTCGACGTTCAGCGGCTGCGCGTAGTCGCGGTCGATGCGGTCACGCACGCGGCGCAGCCGCACCAGGTCCGCCCGGCGCCGCGGGTCGCCGAAGGCCGTCGTCATCCTGCTGATTGTGCCACGGGCGACCGCCGGGCGGCCGGTGTCGCGCCGGGACGATCGTCATACCTGGTCGAGCAGCAGGCCGACCAGCAGCAGCACCGCGTAGCAGAACTCCGTCAGGCCGGTCGCGGTGAGCACGTCGATCAGGTCGCGGCCGCGCGCCCCGCGCAGCACCGCGCGCACCGGCCGGATCGCCGGCAGCGCGGCGACCAGACCCAGCAGGCACCACGGATGACGCAGCCCGACCACGACCACGGCGCCGAACGCGGCCGCGACCATCAGCGCGTAGACCTTGCGGGTCAGCGGCCCGCCCAGGATCACCGCCAGGGTGCGCTTGCCGGTGGCGGCGTCGGTGTCCACGTCGCGCAGGTTGTTGGCCACCAGCAGCGCGCAGGCCAGCAGCCCGGTGCCGATCGCCAACGCGATCGAGGTCAGCGACACCCGGCCGGCCAGCACGTAGGTGGTGCCCAGCACGGCGACCAGCCCGAAGAACACGAACACGAACACCTCGCCGAACCCGGCGTAGCCGTACGGGCGCGGGCCGCCGGTGTAGAACCAGGCGGCCAGGATGCACGCGGCGCCGACCAGGATCAGCCACCAGGCGGTGAGCAGTGCCAGCGCCAGGCCGGCCGCCGCGGCCACGGCGAAGCAGGCGAACGCGGCGAGCATGACGGTGCGCGGCGATGCGGCGCCGGACCCGACCAGCCGGAACGGGCCGATACGGTGATCGCCGTCGGTGCCGCGCACCCCGTCGGAGTGGTCGTTGGCGTAGTTCACGCCCACCTGCAGGGCCAGTGCGACCAGCAGCGCCAACGCCGCCCGCAGGTACGACCCGGCCGTGAACGGGACCAACGCGCCGCCGGCGCCGCAGCCCACCAGCACCGGGGCGATCGCCGCCGGCAGGGTGCGCGG
>CAZIIX010000229.1:0-4366 GCA_964539345.1 uncultured Actinomycetes bacterium
GGGATGGTGACGCTGGTCAGCTTGTTGCCGTAGAAGGCGTAGTCGCCGATGGTGGTGACGGAGTCTGGGATGGTGACGCTGGTCAGCTTGTTGCTCGCGAAGGTGGCGTCGCCGATGGTGGTGACCGAATCTGGGATGGTGACGCTGGTCAGCTGGTTGCCGTAGAAGGTGGCGTCGCCGATGGTGGTGACGGAGTCGGGGATCGTGGCACTGGTCAGGTCGTTGACCCGGAAGGCTTCGTTGCCAATGGTGGTGACGGAGTCAGGGATCTTGACGCTGGTCAGGTGATTGCCAAAGAAGGCGTCATCGCCGATGGTCGTGACGGAGTCGGGGATCTTGACGCTGGTCAGCTTATTGTCCGCGAAGTCGCCGTCGCTGATGCTGGTGACCGAATCTGGGATCGTGACGCTGGCGAGCTGGTTGCTTTTGAATACGTCCACGTCCATCCCGACGACGGAGTCGGGAATGGTGATGCTGGTCAGAGCATTGTTGTAGAAGGCTGAGGCGCCGATCATGGCAACGGAGTCGCCGATGATCACGCTGGTCAGCTTGTTGTCCGCGAAGGCTTCGCGGCTGATGGTGGTGACGGTGTCGGGGATAGTGACCTCGGTCAGGTCCTTGTTCTTAAACGCGTAGGCTTCGATGCCGACGACGGAGTAGGTGTTGGTACCGTCGCCGACGGAGTTCGGAATGATGAGCTCGGTGTTCTGTCCCGTGTAGGCCGTGATGGTCGCGTTGCCTCCGGAGACGGTGTACTCGTAGTCCCCGTCGGTGCCTGCTGCCGCGGGTGTGGCGGCGACGATCATCCAGGTGCAGGCCAGCGCCGCGGCCAGCGCGGCTCCGATCGACCGTGCCCTACCGCCGCGCTGCCCGGAAGTGCGCAATGCTCGAATCCAGCCCATGATGACAGCCACCTCTCTGACGATCCCGATGCGCGCCCCTGTGGCCGGTTGTTCCGGCCGGCCGGGGAAACGCATCCCATGCGGGAGGTTAGGACGATCCGCCGGCCCGGGCCTCAGTAGTCGACTACTGAATTTCGGTCACGTCCCGTCGTGGTTGCCGTTGGTGAGGCGTGCGAGCTTGGCGCGGGCGAGGTCGAGCAGCGTCGGAACGCTTTCCTCGGGGACGCCGAGCGCGGTGGCGATGACGCCGTCGTCCTGGCCTGCGTCATGCAGACGCAGCGCCACCGCGAGCCCCTCGGGAAGCTGGTCAACGAACCGCTCATGCGCCATGTGCTCACGGTACGGTCGCCGACGGCGGACCCTTTCAGTAGTGCGCTACTGAATCAGATCGGCGAGTTGGTCGTGGTCATCGTGCGTCATTGAAGGGGGAGCGACAGCTCCGTCCGTGTGACGAAAGCAGCTATACTGACTAAATGGCAGCCGAACGTGAGATCGAATTCGTCTTCGAGCCACAGGCCGAGGGTGGCTACCACGCCTACGCCCCAGAGCTTCCCGGGCTACACACGCAGGGCGAGGATCTTGACGAGGCTACGGATAATGCCCGTGAGGCGCTCGCGCTATACATCGACGGGCTACATGACGACGGTCGGGATCTGCCCGCCGGCATCGTCCGCCGCAGGCTCTCGATCTCCGCGTGAGCCCGCGCTTTCCCGTCGTCTCGGGGCAGCAACTGGTCGTCGCGCTGCACAAGGTCGGATGGGAAACGGTGCGCCAGCGCGGGAGTCACGTTCGGCTCAAGCATCCAGGCCGTGACATGGCGCTGGTCGTCCCGCTGCACCGGGAGCTGAAGCGCGGCACTCTCGCCGCTATTCTCCGCGATGCAGACATCAGCCGCGAGTCTCTTTCCCGACTGCTTTGACTCGTCGGGACCCGCCGCCGCCGAGAGGAGTTTCCGGCCCCGGCCCGCATGCAAGTAGTGCGCTACTGAATCAGGTCGGCCAGTTGGTCGCGTCCGGTGACGCCGAGTTTGCCGAAGGCCCGGTAGAGGTGCGACTCCACGGTGCGCACCGAGAGCACCAGGCACTCGGCGATGTCGACGTTCGACCGTCCGGATGCTGCCAGGCGGGCCACCTCGAGCTCGCGCCGGCTGAGCACGACACCCACCGTCACCGCGGGCATGAGCGCCGGGGTGTGCGCACCCTCGCAACGGGCGGCCAGCGTCGCACTGCGCTGGGCCAGCCGCGTCGCCGACGAGGCTCGTCCCGCGGCCCGGTAGACGCCCGCCGCCTGCGCGGCGGCCTCCGCGGCCAGCAGCAGCTCCCCACCGCTCGTGTAGCGATCGCAGGCCGCGACCAGCGCGTCGCCATCCGTCTCGGCCATCGCGCGCACGTGCTCGGCCTTGCAAGCGAATGACGGAGCCTCGGCCTGCTCCGCGATCTCGGCGAGCTCGCGGGCGATCGGCGCCGCGGGCGCGCCGAGCCGCGCCGCGAGATGCAGCATCCGGACTCGGTGTGCGCTGAGTTCGCCAGCCGCCGACGCACCGTCCAGCGCCGTGGCCACCGCGCGCGTCGACTGTCCCTCGGCCATGTCGGTCAGCGCCCGCCCCACGACGTGGTCGACGTGCGTCCGAGCGACCGGCATCCGGTGGGCGGCCGCGGCCTCAATGTGCTCGCGTGCCGCGACCGGGTCGCCGAGCAGCGCGTCGGCCTGCGCGAGCATTGCGTAGGCCCAGCCCACGTGCCCGCTGATGTCGGCCTCCTCGAACCCGGCGATCGCGTCCTGCAGCGCGCGCCGCGCGGATGCGGCCGCGCCGTGACGCAGTTGCGCGGTGCCGAGCCCGAGGCTGGCCATGGCCCGCACCACCGCATCCGCGTCCAGGAGCACGTAGTCGCGCATCGCCGTGGCCATCTCCACTGCCTGCCCGGCCTGGCCGTCGATGATCAGGCACAGCACCTGCTGACCGGCGGCGGACGACGCAGCGCGGCGCAATTCCGGCGGGCCGGCGCGCGCCAACTCGGCGAGGCGGCCGCGCATCTGCTGCGATCGTTCGGTCATGCCCTGATAGGCCAGCGCCTCCCCGGTCGTCTCCGCGGCCAGCAGTGCGATGTGCGGCTCGACCGACGGGTCGGCGAGCAGCGGCGCGGCCGTCTCGATCACCTCGGCCAGCCTGCCCTGCTCGATCAGCAGCGCCGTCCGGTGCGCCGCGGCGAGCCTGCGCCCATGGGCGGCGTGCGCGTCGGCGCCCCGATGGGCCACTGCGAAGCGGTCCAGCATTGCCGCCGTATCCGCGAAGCGACCCAGGCCGCGCTGCAGGGCCAGTTGGCGCGCCGGAAGATACCGCCGGCACAGCGTCGCATCGCCGGCCTCCAGGAGGTCGGGCTCGGCGGCGGCCAGGATCTGCTCTGCCTCGGCGAAGCGGCACTGGCCGTTGCGCGCGATCGCGGCCGCCACCGCGGCCGGCGGGCCCTCCCCGCGCCGCAGTGCGGCGTCCGCGAGGCGCTGCGCCAGCGGGTGGTCGAACGCGGCATTGGCGATCACCGCAGCCTCGACGAGCAACTCCCCGGGAACCTCGTCATCGAGATCCAACCGCCAGCTGACGATCCGCACCGTGTCGGCGCTGCTGAGCTCGTCGCGCGAGGCAAGGGCGTCGGCCAGCAGCCGCCGCAGCTCACGACCCGCGAGAGCACCGAGACGCGCTAGTGCCACCTCGCCGTACAGCGGATGCGTCACGCGGCACCCGTCATGGCCGGCCACGGAGATCAGGCCGAATTCCTCCACCCGCGCCAGAGTCGCCGCGCCGCAGACCCGTTCGGCCACGTCTACCGCCAGCGGCTCGCCCAACGCCACCGCGCCGAGTGCGCGCAGCCCGTCGGGTCCGAGATCGTGCAATCGCGCCCCGACCGCGTCCGCCAGCCGCGGTGCGAGCACCACCTCGCCGTCCCAGCGCCAGGCGCCGTCGGTGCGGCGCAGCGAACCGGACTCGACCGCCGCCTGCACCAACTCGCGGGCGAAGAGCACATTACCGCCGCTGACACTCGCGAGTCGCCGCTTCGCGCGTGGCGCGACATCACCGGGCAGCATCGTCTCGATCAACCCTTCGACCTCGGCGACGGCCAGTGGCTGCAGGTCGAGGCGCAGCGCCAGTCCGTCCTTCCACAGGGCCGTGATCGGGTCGGGCTGCTGACCGCCACGGCGCACCGTCACCACGACGATCGCTGCGCCGGTTAGCGCCAGATGCAGCAGCAAGGCGGCGCTGCCCGCGTCCAGCAGATGTGCGTCGTCCACGCCGATCACGGTGTGACCGCCCGGTGCCTCGCGCAGCGCCTGCGCCACGGCGGTGTACCACGTCGAGGCCTCGGTGTGCTCGCCGATGGGGGCCTGCGGCGCGAGGTGCGCCAGCGCGGCATACGGAGTGGCGGCAGCCGACCGGGTGGCGATCGCCAGCACCGTCGTCATACCGGACC
>CAZIIX010000230.1:0-4365 GCA_964539345.1 uncultured Actinomycetes bacterium
AAGGGATGGGGAACATGGTTCGGGTCTTTCTCGTCGACGACCACGAGGTGGTCCGTCGCGGCATCGCCGATCTGCTCACCGCCGACGATCTCGAGGTCGTCGGCGAGGCCGGTTCGGTGTCCGAGGCGCTGGCCCGCGTTCCGGCGGCGGCCCCGGACGTGGCCGTGCTCGATGTCCGGCTCCCGGATGGAAACGGCGTGGAGCTGTGCCGCGAGCTGCGGTCGCAGTTGCCCGACCTGCGCTGTCTGATGCTCACCTCGTTCGACGACGACGAGGCGCTGTTCGGCGCGATCATGGCCGGCGCGTCGGGTTTCGTCCTCAAGCAGGTGCGCGGGGTGGACCTGGTGGCCGCGGTGCACAGCGTGGCGGCCGGCAACAGCCTGCTCGATGCGCGGTCCACGGCCGCCGTCATGCGGCGTATCCAGGCCGAGCAGGAGGAGGCGGCGCCGCTGAAGGCGTTGACCGAGCAGGAACGCGCGGTGCTCGAGCTGATCGCCGAGGGCCTGACCAACCGGCAGATCGGGTCGCGGCTGTTCCTGGCGGAGAAGACCGTCAAGAACTACGTCTCGCACATCCTGGCGAAACTGGGCCTGGAGCATCGCACGCAGGCGGCCATCCTCGCCACGAAGCTGCGGGCCGAGGGCAAGCGGTAGCCCTGCGCGGCGCCGGTCGGCTCACCCGGGCAGCGGCGCGCTCCAGGTGAGATGCGTTCCTCCGCCCGTGTTCTCGCGGGTGGCGAACTCTCCGTCGCAGCTGGCGGCCCGGTCCGCCAGGTTGGACAGTCCGCTGCGCGCGACCGTGCTGGGAAGGCCGCGTCCGTCGTCGACGACGTCGATGGTCAGCCCCTCGGCGACACTGACCGTCACCGCCACCGCGGATCCGCCGGAATGACGAACGGCGTTGCTCACCGCCTCGCGCACGACGGCGACCGCGTGTTCGGCCAGCGCGGGCGGGACCAGGGTGTCGACCGGGCCGTTCACCCTGCCGGTCACCGCGGGGCCACCGGCGTCGTTGGCGCGGGTGACGATGTCCAGCACCCGGTGGCGGAGTCCGCGCCGGGCGCCCTCCGGCCCGGTGCGGAGGTCGTAGATGGACGAGCGCAGGTCCCGGATCGCCTCGTCGACCTGGTTGACGGTCTCCTCCAACCGTTCCCGCACCGCGACATCGTCGGTGTGCCGCTCGGTGCGTTGCAGGCTCAGCCCGACGGCGAACAGGCGCTGGATGACGTGGTCGTGCAGATCACGCGCGATGCGTTCCCGTTCGGCGAGTAGCTCGTACCGCCGGCGCTGCTCCCGTCGGCCGGCCACGTCCAGGGCGAGCGAGGCCTGTTCGGCCAGTCCGACCAGCTCGGGCTGTTGATCCGGGCGGAACGGCGGACGCCCGGCATCGCGGACGCACAGCAGCACCCCGTCGCGCGCGCCGGCCACCGGGACCGGCGCGATCAGGATCGTGCCGGCGGCGGACAGCACCCCGGCCAGTGATGCGTTGCGGGGCAGCGGCACGGCGTCGTCGGGCAGCACACCGATCGCGTGTTGCAGCGCGCCGGCCGCCGGATCGTCCGCCTCGATCGTCAGGTCGGCGCCGAGCCCGAGGCAGGAGCCGGCGACGGCGCGGACGTTCAGCGCGCCGGCCTCGTCGGGAAGCAGCATCACCGCGCCGTCCGCGTCGGCCAACGCCGCCGCCCGCTCGGCGACCAGCACCAGCGCGTCGTCCACGCTGTCGCCGGTCATCAGCTCGCTGCGCACGGCCGCCAACGCCATCAGCCAGCGCTCGCGGCGGCGCAGCTCGGTGAACAGCCGCGCGTTCTGGACGGCGGATCCGGCGGCCGACGCCAGTGCGCGCAGCACGACCTCGTCCCCCTCGGTGAACACGCCGCCGCCGCGCTTCTCGGTGAGGTACAGGTGACCGAACACGGTGTCGCGCAGCCGGATCGGCGCGCCGATGAAGGTCCGCATCGGCGGGTGGCCCGCGGGGAAGCCGATCGCCGCCGGGTGGGTGGTCAGGTCGTCCAGCCGGATCACCTGCGGCTGTTTCATCAGCAGGCCGACCAGGCCACGGCCGCTGGGCAGCGTCTGGATCCGGGCTCGCGTGGCGTCGTCGAGGCCGACGTAGACGAAATCGGCGAGCCGCCCGTCGGCATCGACGACTCCGAGTGCGCCGTATTGCGCGTCGACGAGGTCCGCCGCCGCCCGCACGATGCGATGGAGTGTGGTCTGCAGGTCGAGTTCGTCGGCGATGGAGAGGAAGGCGCTGAGGATGTGCTCGAGGCCGACCGGCAGCCCGGGGCCGAAGTCCGCATCGTCGGCCACGGGCCGGTGGTCACCGCCCGCCTGCGTGTCCTCTGCTGGTGTTCCCGTCACCGCTGGTGGCCTCCCTCGTGCCCGGCGCCGAATCGATGGTGGGTTCCCTGTGTAGCGTATGGCGTCGGACGGCGTCCCGACAGCGGCCAGCGTCGAATGCCAGCCGCCGAGCCCCGGCGCGGCGGTGCGCCGGCTCGCCCCAAGGTTTTTGTCCGTTCCGGGACCTTGGGCGGTGGCATGCGCTCACCAGGGCGACTTAGGCTACCCTAAGGATCGCTGGTCACCGGTGGTGTGGGCGACGAATCAGCATCGCCCGGCGGTGGCCGCCGCGCGGTCCGGGCAACGGAGGACGACCATGACGGACCTGCGCAAACCCGAGTGCTGCACCGTCGCGTTGCGGCAGGCACACGGTCTGCTTCGCGACACCCTCACGACGGCCGCGGAGGCGGCACTCGATGAACTCTCCCGCGGCACCGTCGGCGGCCCGGCGCGTGCGGAGCTGTTGACCGTCATCGCCGACGAGGTCATTCCGCACGCCGAGCGGGAGGACCGCGTGGTCGGCGGCGCGGGCACCGTCCGACACCCGCTGGCGCGGGCGCTGCCCGCGGACCGGCGGATGCTCGAAGTCCTCGCCGACGAGATCCGGGACAGTGTCGACGGGATCTCCGCCGCAGCGGCGATCGGCGCCGTCGTGCTGCTCTGCGACGCCCGGTGGGACGGCTGTGACGACGCCATCGTGCCCGCACTGGTCGAGGCCGGCGTCGACCTCGAGCCGATGGTGCGCTGACTCCGCACCCGCCCGCCGCGTCCCGCGCGGCCATCGGCCGGTGGTCTAGGGTATCGCCATGCGAGTGGTCCGAATCCCGTTCCGTCCGGCCGGGATCGCCGCCTGCGTCCCGGCGCCGCACGGCGCCCGAGTGCCGCGCGGCGCCCGTCTGCCGCCCCCACCGACCGCCTGATCGCCGCCGATGTGGACGCCGCGGTTGGCGAAGGTGCGGGTCCCGGGACGCTCCCGCGGATCCGGGTGGGCCATCGGCGAGACCGGGGTCGTCACCGCGCGCGATGCCGTCGCCGGCGCCCTGCCCGGAGCCTCACCCGGCACGTCAACCGGTGCTTCGCCCAGCACTTCACCCACGGGCATCGCTGCCTCGGGCACGTCATCCGCGGGCGCGCCATCGGGCATCGCGGCGCCGCCGCCGACCGCGGTCGAAGTGGTGCTCGGCGCCGCGCCGGATCACGCGTTCGGCGGCGAGATCCTCTGGCATGACGAGGCATTGAACCTCGCGCTGCTCCGCATCAGGGCAGCGGAGACCGATCGGTGGCGGGCGCTACTGTCCGACGAACCACCCCCGTCGCTGTGCCTGCCATGGTCCGATCCGGTGCCCGACGTCGCCGTCATGGGCTTCGCCGACGACGCCGTCGGCCCCGACCCGGACTCCACCATCTCGTGGACGCTGGCCGAGCCCGACGAGGTACTCGGCGGGCTCCGCCCGGGTGTGCTGCGCGGCGGCCGATGGGTGTTCGAGCCGGGCCCGGACCGCGCGGCACGGACCCGCACACGGCACCTGCTCCCCGGCGCCGTCGTGCTGCGGCACCGCCCCGAGTCCATGGTGCTCGGGGTGGTGACCCGCCGCGCCCGCGGGCGGCCACGGGGACGACGCGCCCCCAGCTGCGAGGTCAGCGCATTCCCGGACCCGTTGCGCCACAGCGGGTTCGCCGCCGCACTGCGCCGCGTCGGCGCGCCGGCCGTCGTGTACAGCATGGACGGGCCGCTGCTGCGCGAGCTCCTGCAGCCGCAGAGCGTGGACGTCGCGGGCCATGCGGTGCGGGTCCGGGACGTGACCGACGACGGCTGGTTCGGGACCCATCGGGCGCGGCCGGACCTTGCCCCGGCGGATGCGCCGCACTACCCGTTCCTGGACCGTCCGGAGCGGGCGGACCTGCAGGCGGCCGTCGACGCCGCCCTGGCCGGCACGGGACCGCGGATGATCGTCCTGCGCGGCCCGGCCCGCGCCGGCGCCTCCCGCCTGGTCGCCGAGGTCGTTCGGCACCACCCGCGGCTGCG
>CAZIIX010000231.1:0-4350 GCA_964539345.1 uncultured Actinomycetes bacterium
TCGCGCGCCGCCCGGGTGATCTCCCCGGTCAGGGCGGGACCGCGGTAGAGCAGGCCGGTGTAGAGCTGCACCAGCGAGGCTCCCGCGTCGAGCATGGCCAGGGCGTCGGCGGCGGACGAGATGCCGCCCACCCCGATCACCGGCAGGTCGGTGTGGCCGCACACGAAGCGCACCACGTCGAGTGCCCGGGCACGCAGTGGGACGCCGGACAGTCCCCCCGCCTGCAGTGCGAGGCCGCGGTCGGCCGGCGCGAGGTGCGGGCGGGCGGTCGTGGTGTTGGCAGCGATGACCCCGGCCACTCCCCGATCGGCGCACACCTGCAGGATCTCGCCGATCGCGGTGTCGGTCAGGTCCGGTGCGATCTTCACCAGCAGCGGCAGGGCCCGCGTCGGTTCCAGCGCTTGCGTCTCGGCGACGAGGGCGGCGACCAGCGCGTCCAGGGCGGCGCGGTCCTGCAGCCCGCGCAGGCCGGGGGTGTTCGGCGACGACACGTTGATCGCGATGTAGTCGGCCACGGCGTGTACGGCGCGCAGCGACGTGACGTAGTCGGCGATGGCGCCGTCGACGGCGACGACCTTGGACTTGCCGAGCGAGATCCCCAGCGGCACACCGATCGGGCCCGCCGCTCGCACCCGGGCGGCCAGTGCCGCCGCCCCCGCGTTCGGGAAGCCCATCCTGTTGATGACCCCGTCCGAGGCCGGCAGCCGGAAGACGCGCGGACGCGGATTGCCCGGCTGGGCGACGGCGGTGACCGTGCCGGCCTCGACGAAGCCGAATCCGAGGGCGGGCCAGCCGGCCAGCGCCAGCCCGTCCTTGTCGGCGCCGGCGGCCAGTCCGACCGGGGTGGGAAAGTCGAGTCCGAACACGGTGCGCGGGGCCCGGTCGGCCGCGAACAGCCGGTGCAGGCCGCGCAGCAGCCGGGGGTGACGCGCGCTCCGGCGCAGTCCGGCGACGGTGCGGTGGTGCGCGGTCTCGGCGTCCGTCCCGCCGAGCCGGAACAGCAGCGGCCGCGCCAGTGCCGGGTAGGCCCGCGCGAGCAGCGACGCCGGGCCGGTCATCGCCGGGCCCGCGCGACGTCGCCGGCCGTGACCGTCCCCGCGTGCTCCCTCGCCGCGTGCTCCCTCGCCGCGTGTTCCCCCGCCGCGCCGTCGGCGGCGACCCCGCGGCCGTCCGACCGCAACTGGGCGTGCAGCCGTTGGATCGGCGCGACGCCGACATCCGACCGGCTCTGCGCCTCGATGCCCTGGATCGCCGCCGCCGCACCGGCGACGGTGGTGATGCACGGAATGTCCGCGGCGACGGCGGCGGTGCGGATCTCGTACCCGTCGGTGCGGGTGCCGGAGTGGCCGTAGGGCGTGTTGATGACGAGGTCGATCGTGCCCGCGCGGATCGCGTCGACGATGTTGTCCGGGCCCTGGAAGTGCTTGCGCACCACCTGCACGTCCATGCCGTTGCGGCGCAGCATCGCCGCGGTGCCCTCGGTGGCCACCACGGTGAATCCGAGGTCGGCCAGCCGCTTGGCCGGGAACACCATGGACCGCTTGTCGGCGTTGGCCACGGACACGAACACCGTGCCGGACATCGGCAGCGACCCGTAGGACGCCGTCTGCGACTTGGCGAAGGCCGGGCCGAACGCGGTGTCGATGCCCATCACCTCGCCGGTGGAGCGCATCTCCGGGCCGAGTACCGTGTCGACCCCGGTGCCGTCCGGGCGGCGGAACCGGTGGAACGGCAGCACCGCCTCCTTCACCGCGACCGGGGCGTCGTCCGGCAGCTCGCTGGCATCGCCGTGTGCCGGCAGCAGCCCCTCGGCGCGCAGCTGCGGGATGGACGCGCCGGCCATGATGCGCGCCGCCGCCTTCGCCAGCGGCACCGCTGTCGCCTTCGAGGAGAACGGGACGGTCCGCGACGCCCGCGGATTGGCCTCCAGCACATAGAGCGTCTCGCCCTTGAGCGCGAACTGGATGTTGAGCAGCCCGCGGACCGCGCACCCGAACGCGATGGCCTCGGTGTAGGCGCGCACCTTCTCGATCTCGCTGCGCCCCAACGTGATCGGTGGGCGCACGCAGGCCGAGTCACCGGAGTGCACGCCGGCCTCCTCGATGTGCTCCATCACGCCGCCCAGGTAGACCTCCACGCCGTCGCACAGCGCGTCCACGTCGATCTCCAGCGCGTCGTCGAGGAACCGATCGACCAGCACCGGGTGGTCCTCGGTGATCTCGGTCGACCGCGAGATGTAGTCGGCGAGGGCGTCCTCGTCATAGACGATCTCCATGCCGCGCCCGCCCAGCACGTAGGAGGGCCGGACCAGCACCGGGTAGCCGATCCGGTCGGCGACGGCGCGGGCCTGGTCGAAGGTGACCGCGGTGCCGAACCGCGGTGCCGGCAGCCCGGCCCGCTGCAGCAGATCGCCGAAGCGCCCGCGGTCCTCGGCCAGGTCGATCGCGTCCGGCTGGGTGCCCAGGATCGGCACTCCGGCGTCGGCCAGGGTCCGCGCGATCTTCAACGGGGTCTGGCCGCCCAGCGTCACGATCACCCCGGCCAGCTCGCCGGAGTCCTGTTCGGCGGCCACCACTTCCAGCACGTCCTCGGCGGTCAGCGGCTCGAAGTACAACCGGTCCGCGGTGTCGTAGTCGGTGGACACCGTCTCCGGATTGCAGTTGACCATGACCGTCTCGAAACCGGCCTCGCGCAATGCCATCGCGGCGTGCACGCACGAGTAGTCGAACTCGATGCCCTGCCCGATCCGGTTCGGCCCGGAGCCGAGGATGATGATCTTCGGCCGGTCGTGCTGCGACGCCACCTCGGACTCGGCCGACGGGTCGGCCTCGTACGCCGAGTAGTGGTACGGGGTCCGCGCCTCGAACTCGGCCGCGCAGGTGTCCACCGTCTTGTAGACCGGGCGCACGCCGGACTCCCACCGGCGGCCCCGCACCGCCTCCTCCGTGGCCAGCCCCGTGTCGCCGGCCTGACCGCGCAGCTCGGCGATCTGCCGGTCGGACAGCCCGTAGCGCTTGGCGGCGCGCAACAGCGTCTCGTCCAGCTCGGTCGCCTCGAGCACCTGCCGGCCGATATCGGTGATGAGCACGATCTGGTCGAGGAACCACGGGTCGATACCGGTCGCCTGGTGGACCTGCTCGACGGTCGCCCCGAGCTGCAGCGCACGTTGGATCTGGTAGAGCCGCCCGTCGGTCGGGGTGCGCATGGCGCCGAGCAGCTCGGGCAGGCTGCCGGAGGCGAGATCGCCGGTGGCGGTCCAGAATCCACCGGCGGCGGTCTCGGTGGAGCGCATCGCCTTGCCCAGCGCCTCGGCGAACGAGCGGCCGATCGCCATGGCCTCGCCCACCGACTTCATCGTGGTGGTCAGTTCCGGGTCGGCGCCGGGGAACTTCTCGAACGTGAAGCGCGGGATCTTCACCACGACATAGTCCAGCGTCGGTTCGAACGCCGCCGGGGTGGCGCGGGTGATGTCGTTCGGGATCTCGTCGAGCGTGTATCCGATGGCCAGCTTCGCGGCGATCTTCGCGATCGGGAACCCGGTGGCCTTCGACGCGAGCGCCGAGGAGCGGCTCACCCGTGGGTTCATCTCGATGACGATCATCCGGCCGGTCTCGGGGTGGAACGCGAACTGGATGTTGCAGCCGCCGGTGGCCACGCCGACCTCGCGCAGCACGGCCAGCCCCATATCGCGCATCCGCTGGTACTCGCGGTCGGTGAGCGTCATGGCGGGAGCGACGGTGACGGAGTCGCCGGTGTGCACCCCCATCGGGTCGAGGTTCTCGATGGAGCAGACCACGACGGCGTTGTCGGCGCCGTCGCGCATCAGCTCCAGCTCGAACTCCTTCCACCCCAGCACGCTCTCCTCGATGAGCACCTCGTGCACCGGCGAGGCGGCCAGCCCCGCCCCGGCCAGCCGGTCCAGCTCCTCGGGCGTGTGCGCCATGCCGGACCCGAGGCCGCCCATGGTGAACGACGGCCGGATCACCACCGGAAGGCCGAGCTCCGCGACGGTGTCCCGCACCTCGTCCAGCGAGTGGCACACGGCCGAGCGCGGCACGTCCCCGCCGACGGAACGCACGATGTCCTTGAACAGCTGGCGGTCCTCGCCGCGCTGGATCGCCGGGATGTCCGCGCCGATCAGCTCGACCCGGTGCCGCTCGAGGATGCCGGCCTCGGCCATCGCCACGGCGGTGTTCAGCGCGGTCTGCCCACCCAGCGTGGCGAGCACGGCGTCCACCGGGTGCCCGGCGGCGGCCTGATCGACCAGCACCTTCTCGACGAACTCGACGGTGATCGGCTCGATGTAGGTGGCGTCGGCGAACTCCGGGTCGGTCATGATGGTGGCCGGGT
>CAZIIX010000232.1:0-4338 GCA_964539345.1 uncultured Actinomycetes bacterium
CGCCTCGTCCGGCGGGATGTTCAACAACTACGCGATCGTGCAGGGCGTCGACCACGTGGTGCCGGTGGACATGTACCTGCCGGGCTGCCCGCCGCGCCCGGAGATGCTCATCGACGCGGTGCTGAAGTTGCACGCGAAGATCATGGACGAGCCGCTCGGCGCCAAGCGGGCGGCGCAGAAGGCGGGACAGCGCACGGAACTGGTCGCCTCCTCGGTGAAGTACTCGGGCGGTAGGCGAACCATGCCGGTGGGTCGACCGGAGGCGAATCTCGGATGACGGAACCGAACACCCCAGCCACGCCGCAGGAAGGCGCGGCCGAGGCCGCGAGCGAGGTGGCACGGACCGGCAGCGGCGCGCTGACCGGGCCGACCGGCGCGCATGCCCCGGTGCCGGCCACCACCCCGGAACGGCACGGCATGTTCCACTCCCGGGACACCGGTGACACGTCCGGCTACCAGGGCCTGGTCCTCCCGCCGCACGTGCCGCAGCCGGCCAGCCGCCCGTTCGGCGGCTACTTCGACGACGTCGCCGACGCGCTGGCGGACGCGATGGCCGAGCGCGGCATCCCGGAGGACGCGATCAACCAGGTGACGATCGCCAACACCGAGATGACGATCTACGTCTCCCGCGCGCACCTGGTGGAGATCCTGCAGGTCATGCGGGACGACGCGGCGCTGCGGTTCGAGATGCTCTCCTCGCTGTCCGGGGTGGACTACGGCGTCGACGTGCCGCGGCGGCTGCATGTCGTCTATGACCTGCTGTCCATGACCTACCGTCGCCGCGTCCGCCTCGAGGTCGCGGTGGGCGTCGACGACGCCACCATCCCGAGCGCCACGGCGATCTACCCGACCGCGGACTGGCACGAGCGGGAGACCTACGACATGTTCGGCGTGGTGTTCACCGGCCATCCCGCGCTGACGCGCATCCTGATGCCGGACGACTGGGTCGGCCACCCGCAGCGCAAGGACTACCCGCTCGGCGGCATCCCGGTGGAGTACAAGGGCCACGAAGTCGCCGCACCGGACGAGAGGAGGGCCTACACGTGACCGACGTGGGTGGATCAGGAGAGCTGGAGACCACGGGCGCGGACACGGAGCTTCTCCAGGCCGCACACAAGCTGGCTGCTCCTGGCGACAATCTCGACGACATCCTCGGCGACATCGAGTACGCCGATTCCGAGCAGATCATCCTCAACATGGGTCCCCAGCACCCGTCGACGCACGGCGTGCTGCGGCTGATCCTGGAGATCGAGGGGGAGACCGTCACCGGAGCGCGGGCCGTCATCGGCTATCTGCACACCGGTATCGAGAAGTCCTGCGAATACCGCACTTTCACGCAGGCGGTGCAGTTCCTCACCCGCGCGGACTACCTGTCGCCGTCCTTCAACGAAGCGGCCTATTGCCTGGCGGTGGAGAAGCTGCTGGGCGTGGAGATCCCGCGCCGCGCCCAGATCATGCGGGTGCTGCTGATGGAGGTCACCCGGATCTCCTCGCATCTCGTCGCGATCGCGACCGGCGGCATGGAGACCGGTGCACTGACGGGTATGACGATGGGTTTCCGCGACCGCGAGGAAGCGCTGCACATCATGGAGCTCATCACCGGGCTGCGCATGAACCAGGGCTTCATCCGGCCCGGCGGCGTCGCCCAGGACATGCCCGACGGCTGGCAGGAGCGACTGGACTACTTCATCAAGGTGATGAACAAGCGGCTGCCGGAGTACGACCGGCTGCTCACCGGCCAGCCGATCTGGAAGGCCCGGCTCAAGGACGTCGGCGTGCTGCCGGTGCAGGGCTGCCTGCAGATCGGCGTCACCGGCCCGCCGTTGCGATCCGCCGGCCTGGCCTGGGACCTGCGCAAGACCATGCCCTATTCCGGCTACGAGGAATACGACTTCGACGTGCCGGTGGCGCACAACGCCGATTCCTACGACCGCTACCTGCTGCGCGTCGCCGAGATGCACGAGTCGCTGAAGATCGTCAAGCAGTGCCGGGAGAAGCTCGCCGAGCCCGGCCCGGTGATGGTGGCGGACAAGAAGATCGGCTGGCCGGCCAAGCTCAGCGTCGGCGCCGACGGCACCGGCAACTCGCTCGATCACATCCGGCACATCATGGGTGAGTCGATGGAGGCGCTGATCCACCACTTCAAGCTGGTCACCGAGGGGTTCGCGGCGCCGCCCGGGCAGGCCTACGCGGCCGTGGAGGGGCCGCGCGGGGAGCTCGGCGCGCACGTCGTCTCCAACGGCGGCACCAGACCCTGGCGGGCGCACCTGCGCGACCCCGGATTCGTCAACCTGCAAGCGATCTCGGCGATGTGCGAGGGCGGCATGGTCTCCGACGTGGTCGTCGCCGTCGCCTCGCTCGACCCCGTCCTGGGAGGTGTGGACCGGTGAGCAAGAACGACAACGGGGCCCTGCAGTACCCCGACCCGAACGCGGCGATGACCGCCGGACAGACCGTCGCCGGCCTGACCACCACGGCATTCTGGGGCGACGGCGGCCGGCCCACGCTCGAGCACCGGACGGACGTGCCCGCCTATCTCACCACCGACGAGACGTTCGACGAGGGCGTCCGCGCCCGGGCCGCCGAGGTGATCGCCCGCTACCCGGTGGCGCGCAGCGCCGTCATGCCGCTGCTGCACCTGGTGCAGTCCGTGGAGGGCTTCGTGTCCAAGAACGGGGTCGCGTTCATCGCGAACCTGCTGGACATGGAGGAGGCCGAGGTCAACGGCGTCGCCAGCTTCTACAACATGTACAAGCGCGAGCCGGTCGGCGAGCACATCGTCAGCGTGTGCACCAACGCGCTGTGCGCCGCGCTCGGCGGGGACGCGATCTACCAGGCGCTGCGCGACGAACTCGGCGTCGACCACGAGGAGACCGCGGGGCAGCCCGGAACGCCCGGCTCGGTCACCCTCGAACACGTCGAATGCCTGGCCTGCTGCGATCTCGGGCCCGTGCTGACCGTCAACTACGAGATGTTCGACAACCAGACGCCGGCCTCCGCGGTCGAACTCGTGCAGGCCCTGCGCCGCGGCGAGCGCCCCACCCCGACACGCGGCGCGGCGCTGAAGGACTTCAAGAACGCCGAGCTGGAGCTCGCCGGGTTCCTCGACGACCTGGACGAGGACATCGACGCGCCGTCCGCGGCCGTCGAGACGCTGCGCGGTGCGCAGCTGGCGCACGACCGGGGCTGGACCGCGCCCGCGATGCCGGAGACCCCGCCGGCGTTCCCGGACGTGCCGGAGAAGAAGTGAGGTATCGGTGGTGACTGAACTGGACCCGTTGACCCCGGTGCTGACCCGGGGGTGGCTGTCGCCGAAGTCGTGGCGGCGCGACAGCTACGAGCAGCTCGGCGGATACGCGGCGCTCAGGGCCGCGGTCACCGCGGAGCCGGAGCAACTCGTCGAACTGATGAAGTCGTCCGGCCTGCGCGGCCGCGGCGGCGCCGGCTTCCCGACCGGGCTGAAGTGGTCCTTCCTGCCGCCGCTCGGCGACAAACCGCGCTACCTGGTGATCAACGGCGACGAGTCCGAACCGGGCACCTGCAAGGACATTCCGCTGATGATGGCCGACCCGCACCTGCTGGTCGAGGGATGCATCATCACCTCGTACGCGATCCGCTCGCACTACTGCGTCATCTATATCCGCGGCGAACTGCTGCACCCGATCCGCCGGGTGCGCAATGCGGTCCGCGAGGCCTATGCGGCCGGGTACCTGGGCAAGGACATCCTGGGCACCGGCTACGACCTGGACATCGTGGTGCACGCCGGTGCCGGCGCCTACATCTGCGGCGAGGAGACGGCGCTGCTGAGCTCCCTGGAGGGCTACCGCGGCCAGCCCCGGCTCAAGCCCCCGTTCCCGGCGGTGGAGGGGCTGTACGCCTCGCCGACCGTGGTGAACAACGTGGAGACCATCGCCTCGGTGCCGTCGATCGTCGCCGGCGGCGTGGACTGGTACCGGCAGATGGGATCCGACAAGTCGCCGGGCACCAAGATCTTCTCGCTGTCCGGGCACGTGGAGCGGCCGGGCCAGTACGAGGCGCCGCTGGGCACCACGCTGCGCGAGCTCATCGACATGGCCGGTGGGATGAAGGACGGTGTGCCGCTGAAGTTCTGGACGCCGGGAGGCTCCTCGGTGCCGCTGTTCGGCGCCGACAAGATCGACGTGCCGCTGACCTATGACGATGTCGCGTCGGCCGGATCGCTGCTCGGCACCACCGCGCTGATGCTGTTCAACGAGACGGTCTCGGTGCCGTGGGCGGTGAGCAAGTGGGCGGACTTCTATCGGCACGAGTCCTGCGGCAAGTGCGCGCCGTGCCGGGAGGGCACCGCGTGGATGAGCA
>CAZIIX010000233.1:0-4314 GCA_964539345.1 uncultured Actinomycetes bacterium
GCCATCCCCCTGTCCGATTCTCGTCCCCAGGGCGATGGTGATGCCGCGGGCACCGGCCGCTCCGACGCACGCTGACGACATGCGCTCTGCCCCGATGATCGCTACGGTCGCACTGCTGTGTTCGGCGAGCGCGCCCGTCCCCGCTCCTGCCGCCGTGGCGGCGCCGGCCGCTGGGGCATCGGTGGGCGCGGCGGCTGCGGTCGCGCGACCGGACGGGCCCGTGCCCGCGGCGTCGCCGCCCGCGGCTGGCCGAGCCGAGCGCGCGGACCCTCCGCTGGCCGGCCCGCTGACGGTGCTGGTGCCGTTCGACCCGCCCGACCGCCCGTACGGCAGCGGTCACCGCGGCGTCGATCTGGCGGCCGACCACGGGCAGGAGGTGCGGGCCGCCGTCGACGGCGTCGTCGTGTACGCGGGCATGCTGGCCGGGCGCGGTGTGGTCTCGATCGAACGCGCCGATGGCGTGCGGGTGAGCTACGAGCCGGTGGCCGCCGCGGTCGCGCGCGGCGTGACCGTTCGCGCCGGTGACCGGGTCGGCACGGTCAGCGGAATGCATCCGCCGTGCGCACCCGACACGTGTCTGCACTGGGGCGTGCGCACGCCGGACGGGACCTACCTCGATCCGATGGGGCTGCTGCGCCCACCGGTGATCGCGCTGCTGCCGTGGTCGGCCGGCGAGTAGTGCGGCCGGTCCCACCCTCGGGCGCGCCGCGCGCGGTCACGACCCGCCCGCGCACCGGTCACCGCACCTCGGCGCTGATGCGCTCCGGCGACAACGCCGCATCGATGGCCAGTTTGGCGGCCCCGAAGATCGCGGCGTCGCCGGATGCACGCGACGGAACGATGGTGAGCTGCTCGGTCGACAACGGAATGGACCGGGCGTAGACGACCTCCCGCACACCGGCGATCAGATGCTCGGCCGCCTGCGACATCGTGCCCCCGATCACGATCGTGGACGGGTTCATCAGGCTCACGCAGGCCGTCAACACCTCGCCGATGTCCCGACCGGACTGCCGGATGGCCTGGATGGCCTGCACATTGCCGTCCTTGGCCAGCATGACGACATCGATCGGCCGGCTCGTCGCCAGGCCCGCCTCGCGCAGCGCGGCGGCCAGGGCCCGGCCGGACGCGACCGCCTCCAGGCATCCGCAGTTGCCGCAGGGGCACGGAGTGTCCGCGGCCCGGGCCAACGCGACGTGCCCGATGTCGCCGGCGGCCCCGTGCGCGCCGCGTCGCAGGCCCGCACCGGAGATGACGCCCGCCCCGATCCCGCTCGCGACCTTCACGAAGATCAGGTCCGAGACGTCCGGCCAGACGGCCGCCTGCTCGCCGAGCGCCATGATGTTGACGTCGTTGTCGACCAGCACCGGGGCCTCGAACTCGCTGCGGAATCCGGCCGGGATGTCGAACCGGTCCCAGCCGGGCATGATGGGCGGGTTGATCGGCCGGCCGGTGGAGAACTCGACCGGGCCGGGCACGCCGACGCCGATCCCGGCGACGTCGCCGGGTGACCGTCCGACCTCGGCCAGCAATTCGCGCAGGTGGGACAGCGCCCAGGAGATCGCCGCCGTCGGCCCGTCGGCGATATCTCGTGCCTCGCCGTACTCGGCGAGCACCGTGCCGCCCAGGTCGGTCAGCGCGAGACGTGCGTGGAGCACGCCCAGGTCGCGCGCCTGTCCGGGGTGCGGACCCGCCGGCCGGTGCTGTGGGCCCACGTGCTGTGCTCCGTGTTCGCCGGCATCGCCGGGCTGCTGCTGGCCAGCCGGCTCGGCGTCGGCCGCCCCACCGTGGGAACACAGGGCGGATACGACCTCCTGTCCATCGCCGCCGTCGTCCTCGGCGGCACCCTGTTGATGGGTGGCCGCGGCTCCATGTGGGGCACCGTCGCCGGCGTCGCCATCTTCGCGGTGCTGGACAACGTCATGAGCGTCATGCAGGTCAACCCGTTCCTCAAGGACGTGGTCCGCGGCGCGGTGATCGTCATCGCCGTCGCCCTCTACTCCCGCCGCACCCTGACGGCGCGGCGCGCACGATTCGCGACCGCCGGTAGACGCCGGACCGAGCGACCGGTGGCGGCGACCGACACGGGGGCGGCACGATGACCACTGCGACACCCGAGCGTCGCGATCCGCGCGTCGGCGGCATCGATCGCCGCGAGCGGGCGGCCGACGTGCTGCGCACCCTGATCAGCCCGCAGGGGGCCGTCTACCTCTTGCTCGCCGGCCTGCTCATCGCCATCACCGCGCTCAACCCGAGCTTCGCCGAGCCGAGTCAGCTGGTCCGTTTCATCCAACGGGTCTCACCGATCGCGATCGTGGCGATCGGCCAGTACTTCGTCATCGTCAGCGGGGAGTTCGACCTGTCCGTCGGCTCGCTGGTGACCACCCAGGTGGTGCTCGCCGGGACGCTCATCGGCCAGGATGCCGGGCGTTCCGTGCCGGTGCTGCTGCTGCTCGTCGTGCTCGGGACCGTCGTCGGGCTGGTCAACGGCCTGGTGAGCACGCTGCTGAAGGTGCCGTCGTTCATCGTGACGCTGGGCATGATGCTGGCGCTCTACGGCGGGGTCATGTGGTGGACCGGGGGCGCGGCGACCGGCAACCCGGCGGATGAGTTCCGCATGATCGGCCGCGGCGGAATCCTCGACGTGCCGGTCGTGGGCATGCTCCCGTGGGCGGTGCTGATCCTGGCCGCGATCGTGGGCGGCGCCGCCTACCTGTCGCGTCGGCCGTACGGCCGGGTGCTGGTGGCGATCGGGGACAGCGCTGACGTCGCCCGCTACGCCGGCGCCCACCCGTGGCGCACCAAGACGATCGCGTTCGTGCTGTCCTCCCTGTCGGCCACGGTCGCGGGAGTGCTGCTCGTCGGATACGCCGGCGTGCACCCGTCGGTCGGCCGCGGGTACGAGTTCATCTCGATCACCGCCGTCGTCCTGGGCGGAGTCATGCTCGGCGGCGGCCGCGGCAGCGTGTGGGGCGCGTTGGCCGGCGCGTTCGCGCTGGAGTCCCTGTTCACCCTGCTGAACTTCACGGACGTGCCGTCGACGATGCGCGACGCGATCCAGGGCGTGATCATCATCGCCGCCGTCGCCTACGCGAGCGTGACGTTCTCGCGTCGATCACGTGACCGGACGCTGCCGGACAACCCCTCACCCGGGATCGGCCGGGAGACCGGGGCGTCCACGGCGCCCGACGATCCGGAGACTTCCATGACGGAACCGACTTCGTCATCCCACTCGCCGGGCACCGTGTCCGGGCCGAGCACCCAGCAAGAGAAGCACCACTAGAAGGAGGAAGGGTTCATGAGACGAAAGCTCACCTTTGCCGTCGGTATGCTCGCCGCGGCCTCGCTCGTCCTGGTGACGGCGTGTAGCAGTGACCCGTCGGTCGAACCGGCGCCGACCGAGGACTCGCAGTCCCAGGAGGCTCCCGACGAGTCCCCGGACTCCGGGGATCCCAGCGGGGCCGACGACGCCGAAGGGGCCGACGATGCCGGCTCGGACACCGAGTGGTTCGACCAGGCGGTCTATGACGCGCAGTTCGCGCAGCGCACGGTGACCGCGGAGGGCGACCCCGACAAGCCGTACCTGCAGACGATCGATGCGGAGCTGATCGACACCGCGGAGTTCGCCGTCGAAGGGGCGCAGAAGCTGTGCTTCGCCAACGCGTCCATCTCCAATCCGTGGCGACAGACCGGCTGGATCACCATGAACCAGCAGCTGAAGGTCCTCCAGGACGCCGGGGTGATCTCCGAGATGGAGACGCGGGACGCCAAGGACAGCGACGACACCCAGATCGCCGACATCGACTACTTCATCGCGGAGGGTAACTGCGACGGCTTCATCATCTCGCCGAACTCGACCGCGGCGATGATGCCCGCCGTCGAACGGGCCTGCGAGACCGGTAAGCCGGTCGTGGTGTTCGACCGTGGCGTGCAGACCGACTGCCCGGTGACGTTCATCCACCCGATCGGCGGCTTCGCCTGGGGCATCGACACCGCGACCTTCCTGATCGATCACCTGGAGAAGGGCGACAAGGTCGTGGCACTGCGCATCCTGCCCGGCGTGGACGTGCTGGAACAGCGGTGGGCGGCGGCCGAGAAGCTGTTCTCGGAGGCGGGCATCGACGCGGTGGACTACTTCACCGGTGCGGATCCGTCCGAGATCAAGAAGATCATCTCCGACGAGCTCGCCAAGGGTGACGTGAAGGGTGTGTGGATGGATGCCGGCGACGGCGCCGTCGCTGCCATCGAGGCCTTCGAGGACGCCGGCAAGGACTACCCGGTGATGACCGGTGAGGACGAGCTGAGCTTCCTGCGCAA
>CAZIIX010000234.1:0-4289 GCA_964539345.1 uncultured Actinomycetes bacterium
TGGCCAGCACGTGGTCGAGCGACCCGGCCAGGTCGTTGTAGTTGTAGGTCTGCTCGGACGGGTCGAAGGCACTGCCCAGGTCGGTGTAGCCGGCGTCATAGAGCGCGAGCATCGGGTCCTCGTGCGTATAGGCATTGAAGTCGCCGAGCAGGAAGATCCGGTCCGTGCCGACGGTGTGCGCCGTCTGGTCGGCGAACTGGGCCAGGTCGGTGGCCTCGTGCACCCTCGTGCAGTTGAACGCGCCCTGATCGGCGGCGGGGTCGGTGTCCTGCACATCACCGCCGTTCGGGCAATCGTCGAACAGGGTGTCGGCGTCCGGCCCCTTCGACTTGAAGTGGTTGGCCACCACCAGGAACGAGTCGGCATCCGATGCGTCGACGCCCTTGAACGCTTGCGCCAGCGGTTCGCGGGCGATGGAGAACGACTGCCCCGGGCCGGATTTGCCGGCGAGCACCACGGATTCGCCGACCGGGGCAACCTCGGCCGGGCGATAGATGAACGCGGTGCGGATCACGTCCTGCTGGGCGACCGTGGGCAACGCGTCGGCATCGGGCGATGGCACGTAGGCCCAGGTGCCGTCGCCGGCCGCGGCGTTCAGCGCGTCGACCAGGCCGGTGAGCGCGGCGTCCCGGTCCTCGCCGAACTTCACCGAGTTCTCGACCTCCTCCAGCGACACGATCGAGGCGTCGAGGTGGTTGATGCCGGTGACGATCTTCGTCTGCTGCCGGTCGAGGCTCTCGGCCGTGGCGGCGCCGCGCGGTCCCGGCCCGCCGTCCGCGGTGGTGCACCGGTCGACTCCGATCTTGGTGCCCTCGCGGTCGGTGTACCAGGTGCAGGTGCCCAGGCCCGCGGATTCGAACCGTTCACCGGTCATCGGGAAGTAGTTCTCCACGTTGAACGTGGCGAGCCGGATGTCGCCGCCGACGGGCTCCGGCCGCTCGTTGTCCGCGCGGGTGTTGCCCGAGAATTGCACGACGTCGCTGCCCGCGTCAGTGACTTGGTGGCGGGGCTGGAACGCCCATCCGTCCTGGCCGAATGCCAGGATGACGCCGTCCGGGAACGCGGCCGTGGAACCGACCCGCCCGGGGTTGTCCGCGGTCAGGTAGGGCAGCGGATCGCCCGTGTGACTGCCGAAGATCGCGTAGTTCCAGCTGGATCCGTCGTCCAGGATGATCCTCCGCCGGTCGTTGTCCTCGACGGTCTCCTTGGCCGTCACGCTGCCGGCGGGTCCGACGTCGGTGGGTTGCAGCAGAGGGGTGTCGCCGGCGGCGAGCACGAACGTGCCGTAGTAATTGACGTCATAGTTGCTGGACACGGTGAACGTGCCCTGCGGGGCGAGCCATTCGCCCTCGTGGGCCTCCTTCTCGGCGTCGGTGTCGAGGTGGTCCCAGACGATCTCGGTCGGCAGCACCTCGGCCAGCGGCGTGTCCAGATGCGTGACGGTCGGGTAGGTGATCTCCGTGGTGCCGTTGTACTCGCTGACGGTGCCGCTGACCTGGACGCTGTCGCCGACAGCGACGTCACCGACCGACTGCGAGCCGTAGACGAAGATCGCGTCGGACGCCCCGGGGGTCCGATCGGGGTTATCGCCCCCGGTCCCGGCGGTCTGCAGGTAGAAGCCGTTCAGCCCGCCGGTCGGGTAGGCGGCGGTGACGACCCCTTCGGTGATGACGGGCTTCCCGTTCTGGGGCGACGTATCCGTGTCGGTGCCCTGGATGTCCGCGATCGCGAGGGGCTGCGCCGCGCTGGTGATATCGAACCAGAACTGTGCAGAGCCGGAGGCGTCGGCGGCGTCGGTGGCGGTCACGGTGACGTGGTAGCCATCGGCCGTGGTCGGGGTGCCGGAGATGATGCCGGCCGTCGAGATCGACAGGCCGTCGGGCAGGTTCGTGGCGGTCCAGGTGTAGGGTGCCGTCCCGCCGGAGGCTGCGAGCGTGATCGGGTCAATGGGCGTACCGACGGTGCCGTCCTGGTCTCCCGGATCGGTGACGGTGACGGTCTGGTCTCCGCCTCCGTCATCGTCGCTGCCGGTGTTCTGCGGGGTGGGGGCGCCGGCGGTGAAGTCTGCGGCGTTGTCGTCGGTGTCGACGCCGTCCGGGGTGCGCGCGGCCGATGTGGTGCTCCTCAGCGTCGGGGCCGCACCGTCGCCCTCGTAGTCGTTCGCCGAGCCGAATCCGACGAAGTCGATGACGCCGTCCGCGGCCGCGCAGGACGTCGCGCAGCCGTCCAGTTTGTCTGTGCCGGCGACCAGGGCGACCTTGCCCTTGGTCGCGCTGATCGGGATCACGCCGACGACATCCGGAGTGGGCAGTGCTTCGCTGCCCGCTTTGCCCTGCGCCTCCTGCACCAGGTAGTGACTGCCGGCCGGCACCACCCCGTCCAGGTTCGTCACCTGCCACGACGTGCCGGATGACGACGCGTACTGCACGCTCCAGGTGCTCACGTCGATCGGGGCGTCGGTCGGGTTGTACAACTCGATGAAGTCGTGGGTCAGGGTCGCGCCGGCGTTGCCACCACCGCCGTAGACCTCGTTGATGACGACAGTGCTGCCGTCGGGTTTCGCCACCGCCGGCGTCGCCGTCGCAGTGCACATTCCTGCCACCACGGCCACTCCGACAAGTCCAGTCAGCAGCCTTTTGCTCAGCACCACGATCACGGACGCCCCCCTATTCGGTCCGAGGGATCGGACCGCGTGGACGCGATGCGTCGACCCCCCGTCCCGGGAACGTTATGGTGATCGCCGCCACATCGCAACAGGAACCCGCGGCGGGGTCCGTCTCGAACGGACGCGTCGGCGCCATCGGCGTGACGGATCGTGGTCGTCCGCGGTCAGTGGTCGAGGTGTCCTATTCTTGTTAGAATTGTCGAGTGGCGTTAGGTCAGCAGGCGCGACGGGCTGCGGCCCGGCAGGAGATTCTGCGCGCGTGTTGGCGCTTGGCCGGCGAACACGGACTCTCGGGATTCACCCTTCGTCAGGTCGCCGACGCCGTGGGCATTCGTGCGCCGAGCCTGTACTCGTACTTCGCCTCGAAGAACGCGATGTACGACGCGATGTTCAAGGCCGCCGCCGAGGAGTTCTACAGCGCGATGAAGGCCGTTCCCGCCTACCGCAACCCACGGCAGCGACTGCGCGGCGTGGCGCGGGCCTACGTGGACTTCTGCGCTGCCGACCGAGTACGGCATCGGCTGCTGTTCCAGCCGTCGTTGCCGGGCTTTTCCCCGTCGCCGGAGGCGCGCCAGCCCGCGATGGACTGCTACGACCATATGCGGGCCGCGATGGCCGATGTCGGCATCACCAGTGCCAGGCACCTCGATCTGTGGACGGCGTTGCTCGCCGGCATCGCCAGCCATCAGCTGAACCGCCCGCCCGGCGACTCGGGCGGGCGCCGGCTCGTTGCCGAGGCCGTCGAGATGTTCGCCGCCCACGCCGAGCAGGATTCGATGCGCTGAGCGCCGAGCCAGGCGGCTACTGGAAGCTGCTCGGGCATGCCGCGGCGGTGTAGTCCAACACCACCGAGAACGCCTGGACGAATTCCGGCGACGCGTTCTCCAGATCGACGTCCTCGCCGCTTGCCACGGCCGTCGAGATCGCATCGAAGTAGGTCTCGGCCATCGCCTTGGTCTCGGCCGGCCACTGGTTCACCAACGTGTCAATCGCCTGGGCGACCGCCGCGCGGGCCTGATCCGTCGCCTCTGCGTTGCCGCCGGCGTTATTCAGCGCCTTCAGCGCGTCGCAGAACTCCTGGGATGCCGGGGCCACGTCCGACGGCACAGTGCCGCCCGCCGCCTCGTCGTCCCCGGACGCCTCGTCATTGCCGGGTGTGCTGGCTCCGGCGTCGTCGGTCGTCCCGGCGCCGCCGGAGTCGACGGGGCTGGTGTCGATGGCCGGGCAGTGCGCCTCGACGGCGATGTCCACTCCGTCCGCCGTGGTTCCGCTCATCCGCATCGTGTTGCCGTCGATGCCGCGGTCCCCCTGCGTGCCGGGGTTGTCCTCGTCGATGGAGATCTTCTTCGACTGGTCGATCAGGAAGTTGCCGGTTCCGACGTCCAGCACGAAGGCCTGACCGCGGTAGGGCGACGATGGGTTGTCCTTCTGGTCCTCCGGTGCGCTGAAGCCGTTGATGACGGTGACGTCGTTGCTGTCCTCGATGTCGGTGGAGAAGACGATCCAATGCTCGTCGCCGCCGAAGATGCCGGCGCTGCACTTGAGCGATCCGGTGCCGGAGTGGGTGCCGGCGAGCGGCCCGGAGCCGATCGTCACGGTCACGGTGCCGATGTCGACGGCGTCC
>CAZIIX010000235.1:0-4260 GCA_964539345.1 uncultured Actinomycetes bacterium
ACCTGCTGGGCTCGCTGCGCGGCGGGCTGGACGAGCAGCGCCGCGACGAGCTGCTTGAGCGGTTCGAGCTGGATCCCTCCAAACGCGGACGGCAGTACTCCAAGGGCAACCGGCAGAAGGTGGCCATCGTCGCGGCGCTCGCCTCCGACGCGGAACTGCTGATCCTGGACGAGCCGACCAGCGGGCTGGACCCGTTGATGGAGAACGTCTTTCAGGAGGTGATCGGCGAGGCGAAACAGCGCGGCGCGAGCATCCTGCTCAGCAGCCACATCCTGTCCGAGATCGAGGCGCTGGCCGATCAGGTCGGCATCATCCGGGACGGGAGGATCGTGCGGCACGGCACCCTGGCCGACCTTCGCGGCGACACGCGCAGCACCATCCGCGCCGTCCTGGACGAGCCCCCCGACGAGGCCAGCCTGGCACTGCTCCACCACCCCCGGCTGGACGGCACCAGGCTCACCGGATCCGTCGACGCGCACCGCATCGGCGAGGCCATCACGGCACTGACCCGCTTCGGCCTCGCCTCGCTCACCGTCGAACCGCCCTCCCTGGAGAGCCTTTTCCTGCGCCTGTATGACGAGGCCCCGGCCGACTCCCCGACCGACGACGAGCACCCGACCGCGGCGTCGGCATGAACACCGCCCTGGTCGGGGTCCGCCCGCTGCTGCACACCTCGCTGAGGCACGAGCGAAAGCTGCTGGCTCCCTGGATCGCCATCGTCACAGCACTGTCCGCCTCCTCGGTGTTGTTCTACCCCATCGTGTTTCCGTCCCAGTCCGATCGCGCCGGCCTGGCATCAGCGATCGGCGCCAACCCCGCCATGAGCCTGATCTTCGGCCCGGCCCACGACCTGAGCACGGTCGACGGGTTCAACGCGTGGCGCAGCTTGGCACTGGGCGGTCTCCTGACGGCGCTGGGTGCGATCCTCACCGTGACCCGCGCCAGCCGCGGCCAGGAGGACTCCGGGCAGGCGGAGCTGCTGGCATCGGGCGTGGTCGGCCGCGGGTCGCGGCTGGCCACGGCGGTGGCCATGGCCCTGATCGTGTCCGTGGCTGCGGGGGTGGTCGCCGCCCTGGTCACGGTGGCGTGCGGCGGCGGGTGGGCGATCTCGCTGCTGCTCGGCGCGACGTTCGCGGCGACCGGCTGGCTGTTCGCGGCCGTCGCCGCGGTCTGCTCGCAGGTCGGCACGGACACGCGTACGGCCAACGCGATCGCCGTGGCCACGCTGGGGATCCTCTATCTGCTCCGCGGGTTCTGCTACGCGATGAGCGCCCCGGGCTGGACGCTGTGGGCCAACCCCTTGGGCTGGATCCAGCAGACGCGGCCGGCCGCGGGCGACCGGTGGTGGCCGCTACTGTTCGCCGTCGCAGCGACGCTGGTACTGCTGGTCGTGGCGGCGAGACTTCAGGCCCGGCGCGATTTCGGCCAGGGCGTGATCGCCCCGCGGCCGGGCCCGGTGCGGGGCCGGCTGCACTCGAGCCTGGCGCTCGCGCTGTACCTCAACCGGGGCTCGCTCGTCGCGTGGACGGTCGCGTTCGCCGCATTGGGCTCCGTGTTCGGCTACTTCGCAACCTCCGCGGACACCCTGTTCGGCCGGGACAGCCCGGCGAGCAAGATCCTGGCCGCCGGCGCCGCGACACCGGGCGATCTCATCGCCGCGTTCCTGACGACGATCCTGACCCTGGTCGGCATCGTCGCCTCCATCTCGGGGGTGCAGTACGTGGTGAAGGTGCGCACGGAGGAGATGAGCGACCGGGTGGAGCCGGTCCTGGCGACTACCGTCACCCGGCACCGCTATTTCGGCAGCACTCTGCTGGTCGCCCTGGGTGGCCCCACACTCGGGGTGCTCGTCGCGGGCGCCGTCATCGGGGCGCTGGCGTCGACCGCCGGCATCGGGCTGTCGTGGGCGGACGCGTTCGGGCAGGCGGCGGCGACGCTGCCGGCCGTGTGGGCCGTGGTGGCCTTCGCAGCCACCGTCATCGGTGCCCGTCCTCAGGTGCCGATCGCCGCGTGGCTGGGCATCCTGCTGTCCTTCGGGCTGAGCATCCTCGGCCCGACGTTCGGGCTGCCGGCCTGGGCGCTGGCGGTCAGCCCGTTCTGGCACGTCCCCGAGGTCGCATCCGGCGATCCGCGGTGGCTCGGGCTGCTGTGGGTGCTGCTGGCCTGCGCCGCGCTGCTCGCCGTGGGATTCGCCGGGTTCCGCCGCCGCGACCTGGCCCGGCAGTAGCCCGCCGCTCATCGACGATCGAGCTCTCACCGGACCCTTACCTGTCAGGCATTGCCTGACATATGTTGTCAGGCAGCGCCTGACATTCTGGCGCCCCGCCGCACCCCGCTCACCCGAGGAGCCAACATGCCGCCGACACCAGCGCCGGCCCCGCAGCGATGCTCGTTCTGCGGACGCGACTCCGCCGACGTCGCCAAGCTGATCGCCGGCCCCGGCGTCTACATCTGCGACGGCTGTGTCGGTCGCAGTGTCGCGATCCTCGATGCCGACGACGAGACGACACAGCCGTCGATCCCGGAGTGGGCCACGATGAGCGACGAGGAGTTGCTCGGTCACCTCCCGCGGATCGCGGCGACCGCCGCCAGTATCGAGGCAGGTCTGCGCGCACGCATCGACGACCTGCGGCAACGCGGCGTGTCCTGGGCGCGGATCGGCTCCGCACTGTCGATGTCCCGCCAGTCCGCATGGGAGCGATTCGCGCCCGGTGCCGATCGAACCCGGACCTGACGTGGCGACAGCGCCGCCGCCACTCATCGCACTGCGCCGCAATCGGGACTTCCGGCTCGTCTGGCTCGGTCAGAGCGTCTCCGCGCTGGGCAACGGAATGACGCAGCTCGCCTATCCGCTGCTGATGCTCATGATCACCGGATCCCCGGCGGCGGCAGGGATCCTCGCGGCGCTGCGCGCAGTGCCGTACGTGGTCCTCGGGCTTCCGGCCGGCGCGCTGGTCGACCGGTGGAATCGGCGGCGCACCATGGTCGTCTGCGATCTGATCCGCGCGGTCAACATGGCGACCGTCCCCGCGGCGCTGCTGCTCGGGGTTCTCACCCCGTGGCAGCTCTATGCCACGGGCCTGATCGGTGGCGCGGCGTACGTGTTCTTCAACGCGGCGCAGGCGACGTGCCTGCCGAACGTCGTCCCGCGGGATCAACTCACGCCCGCGATCGCGGCGCAGGAGACCGCCGAGTCGGCCTGCGCGATCACGGCCGCGCCGATCGGCGGCGCACTGTTGCAGTGGATGCGCGGTCTGCCGTTCCTGGTGGACGCGATCTCGTTCCTGGTCTCGGCGCTGTGTTTCCTGAAGGTGCGCACCGACTTTCGCGGCGCCGACCGGCCGTCGACCGCGCCGCGTCCGCTGCGTGCGGAGATCGTCACCGGCCTGCGATGGCTGTGGCGCAACACCCGTCTGCGGGCCATCGCGCTGGCCGCCGCGGGGCTGCAGCTGGCCATCTCCGGTGTGTCGCTGGTGGCCATCGTCATAGCTCGTGATGGTGGGGCCGCGGATGCGACGGTGGGGGTGCTGTTCTCGGCGATCGGCGCGGGAGGGGTCGTGGGCGCCGCGCTCGCCCCGCGGGTGCGGTCACGCTTCGGAGTGGGCGGCACCATCCTGATCGTGCTCTGGGTGCATGCCGGAACCTGGGCGCTGTTGGCCTTCGCACCGAACCTGGTTGTCGTCGGCCTCTGCCTCGGCCTGTTCACGGTCACCATGCCGTGGTTCGGCATCGCCGCCTATGGCTACCAGCTGGAGGTGACGCCGGATGATCTCCTGGGTCGCGTGGGAACGGCATTCAGCATGCTGCTGTGGACGGCCACCCCGCTGTCCGGAGCACTGGTCGGAGCGTTGCTCGAATGGTCCACGCCACGGGCGACCTCGCTGCTCTTCGCTGGGTGGGTGATCCTGCTGGCGGTCGGGTGTAGCGCCGCCGGGAGCCTACGTAGTACCCGGTAGCCGGTGGCGTGCATCGCGTCGCGGTGGAAAGATTCTCGCGGGGGTCAATTTCGCGGAGGTGCATGGACGGCGACCAGCAGCCTCGACTCGATCTGCCGCTGGTGGGCAGGTCCGAGGAGATGGCGCTGCTCACCGGGCTGATCGACGGCGTCGACGCCGGTGCGGACCGGGTGCGGGGCGCGGTCCTCGCGGGCCCGCCGGGCGTGGGCAAGACGCGGCTGCTGCGGGAGGTGCTCGGCCACGCGCGCAGGTCCGGTATGACGACGGTGCTGGCGATCGCCACCCGGTCGGCTGCCGCCACTCC
>CAZIIX010000236.1:0-4241 GCA_964539345.1 uncultured Actinomycetes bacterium
GGACGCGGGGGTCACCGTCGGGGCGGCCGCGGTCGGCGTGGCGGCGCCCAGCAGACCAGGGCTCGGCAGGGCGGACGCTCGACTCGCGATCGCGGATCCAGGGTCGGGTAGCGACCCCGCGGTGACGCCGCCGGGCGGACCGCACTGTCGATGTTTATTGCTGGGTCAGCGTTCCGGTGATCGACAGCGACGTGGTGGTGCCGTCGCCGGAGTCGTGGTTCGTCGTGCAGTCGAACGTCACCGCCGAATGGTCCGATGCCCAGTCGCCGATGAGCGGATGGTCGCGGGACTCCGGCATCTCGAGCGTCTCGATCTCGTGGCCACCCAAGTCCGTCCAGAATCGCGTCATCTCCCCGCAGGAGATGAGCCACTCGAACCCGCCGTCATCGGTGGTCGCGGTGCCCAGGCCGGGGAACGTCTCGGTCTGCGGGCCGCGCATCGACACGGTGAAGCTCAGTACGGGCCCGTCCTCGGTGTCGTCCAGCCGCATGTCGGTCCACTGCACGTCGTCGTACGGTTCGCCGTCCGGCGGAAACGCCATGTGCGCCATGCTATTCGGCTCGGGCACGATCGGTTCGTCGGCGCTGAAGTCCGAGGAGATGATCGCGTCCCCGGTGCACTGGCCGGCGCCGCCGAGGCATCGCTCGAACTCGTAGTGGCCGGAGCCGCGCCATGTCGATCCCAGGTTCGGGTAGTAGACGGGGTCGCTGCCGTTGTCGACGGCCTCGCCGAGGTTCAGCGACAACGTGCCCGACCAGTCCGCCGCCGCCCGCTCGACGAACGTCATGGTCTGCAGGTCGTGTCGGCCGCTGAACGTGATGGTCAGGTCGCCGGAGAGCCCGCAGGCCCGGTCCTCGGGTTCGAGAGTGACGGAGCCGGTGGTGGTGTCGGTCTCGAACTGGGTGGGGTTGCTGACCACCAGGTAGATCTCGCCCGCCGCGCAGAACCCGTCGCCGGATAGGTCGAGGACGTGCCGGCGGTACTGGCCCGCGGTGTCGCGGATCAGCGCCTCGGCGACGGGCGGATGCGAATCGTCTCCCTGCAGGTCGCCGGACGCCTTCACCCACACCGCCATATTCGTCGGCCCGGGGATCGTCACCTGCGTATAGCGATAGCCCAGATTCGGGATGCCGGTGTGGTCGATGGTCAGCGCCGACCCCGGATCCGGCAGCGTGCGCTGCGGCAGCGACGCCACCTGCCCGTCCGGGAAGGCGGGGTCGTGGTCAATGAACCGGGGCGTGATGGGATCTCCCGGCAGGGCCGCGTTGAGTAGTCGCATCGCGAATTCGCCGAACGTGCCCGACATGTCGAACACCGTGCCGATCAGTTCCAGGACCGTGTGGGTCTTGGCGCCGTCCGGCGCGTCCTCCAGGCGATTCCAGATCTGGAAGATCGTCGAGGCGTCGGTCTCCTGTTCCATCATGAGCAGCCAGAGGTAGGCGGCGTACTGATGGGCAGTCGGTGACTCGGTGGAGACGGACTCCGTGCTGGTCTGCATCACCGGCAGCTGCTTCGCATGGATCAATCCCGCGACCTTCGGCAGGTAGTGCACCATCGCCCAGGTCGCCGTCGCCTCAGAGATCCAGCTGGCGTCGAGCGACGCATGGTGCGCGTTCTGCAGCACATGCGCCAGTTCGTGGACGAGGTTGGCCTCGAACCGGTCCGGATCCGACAGCAGGCCGGAGTCGAGCAGCACGTAGGCGCTGGAGGTGACTCCGTCAAAGGGGTAGGCCGAGATGGTCAGGCCGGGGCGCGTGAGCATGGTCGTGGTGTAGCGCTCCGGGCCGAACCACCCGCGCGGCAGCAGGTAGATGTCGATCTTGTCGTCGAGGACGTCGTCACCGGCGGAGGTGACGATGCCGTCGTTCGCGAACTCGTCATCCGGGATGGGCGGCCCGAACCCGTCGGATCCGGTCCGCATCATGGCCGGCGCGTGCGTCTCCACCAGATCGAGCATGTAGTGCAGCGCTTCCAAGGCGATGCCCGAGTCGATGTTGTCGCACACCCAGACGCGGAACGGCAGGTCCTTCACCGCACCGGTCGTCCATCCGTCGGTGCACTGCTGCCGCTCGCCCGCCGTGGCGGACGGGCGCGGATCGGCGGCTCGGGGGCTCGCGGCGGCGGAGTCCGCGGGGTGCGGGATACCGTTGCTGTGCGGGTGCAGCGCGGTGCCGGACGCGCGCAGGGTCGGCGCCTCGACCGTCACCTCGCCGCCACCGGCAGGGGTGAACGCGCTACCGGGAAGGACGGGCCGCTGCAGGTAGGGCCCGATCTTGTCGCGCAGGTCTCCCGGCAACTGATCGGCGTGCTCCCGCCACCGGACGAACGCCGCCGGATCATGCGACGGGACGTCGCTGGCGAACTCGTCCGGCAGGGCCGGGTCACCGAACTGCGCCATGACGCGGTAGGCGAACGCGGTCGGCTCGTCGATGTCGCCGGCGGCGAGGGCCCGTCGGATCAGCTCGCTCGAACTCGGCTGTTGCGCCGGGTCGTCGGCCGCGGGCTGGTCCGGATCACCGGGTGCGGTCGGCCCCGTCGACCGGGTCGGTTCGGTGGGCTGCCCATCGCCGGGTGCGCCGACCGGCTCGTCGCCCGCCGATGCGCCGGCCGGCGATGAGTCAGCGCCGCCGAGATCATCGAGGTCGGCCGGGCCCGGGTCCGGGCTGTCGACGTGGTAGGTGACGGTGCCGTCGTCGCCGACCTCGACCACGACCCGCGTCTCGCCATCGGTGTAGTCGCCGGCCTGGGCAGAGCCGGGGGCCGTCGGCTCCGTGGCAGAGGCGGCGGACTCCGGGGCGGCGGGCTCGGGCGCGGCTGAAGGCGAGACGGAAGGCGTCGCAGAAGCCGTCGCTGCCGACGATGCCGCTGCGTCGGTCGCCCCCCGCCATTGGCGCTCGCTGAATTCCGCGCGGTCCAGCAATGCCCGCACTCGGCTGACAACGTCCTGCTGGTCATGGGATCCGGTGTCGATCGCGATCACCCAGGACCCGGCCGCGCTGCCGCCGGCGGGGTTCGCGTCGCCGCCGACCGACTCGCTGCGCGTGACGACGCCACCGATCAGCGGCACGGACTCGGGCAGGTCGTCGGGGAGTGACAGGCCGGTGTGGACTTCGTCGGTCTGCGCCGCAACAGGGTGGCCCGTGATGGTGGTACACCCGGCGACGAGAGTCAGCGCGACCGCCATCGCCGCGAGACGGACGAGGGCGGTGTGCCCCCAGGAATGAAACCGCACCGTGTGTCCTCCCGGATGTCAGCCCAGCCGCTCGCCGGGGTGTGGCGTCGCGCCGTCCGGCACCAGGCGTCATCGTGACCGGATCCCGCCCATCCTGGCGCGTGCCCTTAAAGCGGTCTTAAAGTGTCATCGAACCGCTGCGGGTGCGGGGCCGAGCCGCCGCCGATCGCACCACCCGCGCCGATCGCACCACCCGCGCCGATCGCGCCACCCGCACCACCCGCGCCGATCGCACGGCCGGAACGGTCTACCGTCGGACGTGGTGGCACCAGTCACCGGTGGAAGGAGGGCCGCGCCCATGTCGGAGGAGCATCCGGGTCCGGACCGCGACCACTACACGAAGGTGGCCGATTCCGCGGCAGCACGGAGGCTGGCGGCCGCGTTCGATGCGTTCATGGCAGGCCACCGTCATGCCAAGGAGCGCCGTTACGGCAACGCCGCGCCGCACCTGTCGGGCGGGCTGCGCAGGGCCAACCACCCCGGGCCGGCGCACCTGCCGATCGGGATCTACCTCGCCTCCGTCGTGTGCTACCTAGGACGGTGGGATGACGCGGCCGCGGTGCTCACCATCGTCGGCGTCGCTGCGGCTTTCGTGGCTGCCGTCACCGGGCTCGCGGATTGGACCGCGGCGCACGGCATCGGCAAGCGGCTGGGCGCCGTTCACGGCGGATTCAATGTGGTGGCAACGATTGTCGCGGTCGCCTCGTTCGTCGTCTACTACGCGGCAGGGGTGCTGATCCTCGCTGCGATCCTGCAGGCGGTCGCGCTGGTGCTCACCGCGCTGGCGGCGCACCTCGGCGGGCACCTGGTGTTCGTGCGGCGACTGGGGATGACGGCGGCCGCGGTCGAGGAGTAGCAGGCCCTCGGTGTCGTGCGCGCTGGGCCTACCCGGGCGTGACGGGCTCGCCGCAACTGGGGCACTGGAACTGGTCGACGGTCACGTCCGCGGGAAGGAGGCCGAAGTCACCGCAGGTCTGGCAGTACCACTGCTCCTCGTCATCCATGTCGC
>CAZIIX010000237.1:0-4232 GCA_964539345.1 uncultured Actinomycetes bacterium
CGACCCGCAGGCCGTACAGCAGGCCGAGATCGACGATGTTGATGCCGATCTCGGGGTCGATGACCTGGTAGAGCAGGTTGGCCACGGTCGGCCGGTCGATGTCGCCGCCGAGCCACTGCATCGGGCCGCCGGCCGCCACCGGGACGGTGCCGACCTTGTCGCTGATGTCCTCGTCCTCGTCATCGGTGATGAGCGCGCGCATGCCTCCACTCTGCGTGCCCGGCGCAATAATTACAAGACCGCTGTGATTAATCCCGTGCTCGGATCGCCGCCCCGGTCGCCGGCCCACGTCCCGGGCGCTGGTCGCGGCCCCCGGCAGGGTACCGGCGGCCGGGTGCCGGCGGTCGCGGGCGATGATGGATCATCGACACCGTCGCCGGGCACGGACCGAGGCGTCGTCACCGATCAATCGACCCCGGAGGGAGACGAGTGGGCCCGCACGAGAGGTGGACCGCGCTGCTGGACATCCTGGGCAGGAACGGCCGGCTGGCAGTCACCGACGCGGCCGTCGAGCTAGGTGTCTCGCAGGCGACGATCCGCCGCGATCTGGACCACCTGTCGGAGCAGCAGCTGCTCACCCGGACCCGGGGCGGGGCGGCGCCCGCCAGCGTGGCCTACGACCTGCCGCTGCGGTACAAGTCCGGCCGGCACAGCGAGCAGAAGGCCCGCATCGGCGCGGCGGCCGCGGCGCTGATCCCGGTGGGCTCCGTCGTCGGGCTCAACGGCGGCACCACCACCTCCCAGGTGGCGCGGGCGCTGGTCACCCGGCCCGCGGAACGACCCTCCCGCGAGGACGTCGGCGGCGACACCGGCGAGGCGAGCACCCAGTTCACCGTGGTGACGAACGCGCTGAACATCGCCAACGACCTCGCCGTGCGCCGCACGGTGAAGCTGGTGGTCACCGGCGGGGTCGCCCGGCCGAGCTCCTACGAGCTGGTGGGGCCGCTGACCGAGCCTGGCCTGGTGCGCATCCACCTGGACTACGCCGTCGTCGGGGTGGACGGGTTCGACCTGGACATCGGAGCGACCGCCGACCACGAGGGCGAGGCGGCGGTGACGGCACAGATGGTGGCCCGATGCTCTACCGTGATCGTGGTGGCCGATTCGAGCAAGCTCGGCCGCGCGTCGTTCGCGCGGGTGTGCACCGCCAGCGCGGTGGCGACGCTGGTGACCGATGCGGACGCCGACGACTCCTTCGTCGATCGCGCCCGCGCGGCCGGCATCGACGTCGTGGTGGCGTGAGGCGGGGCGACAGGTGATGGCGACGTGAAGGGCGTCCGGGTCCGGCCCGCGCTGCCGGACGACACGATGCTGCTGGCGACATTGCAGCGCGCCTGGTGGCGCGATGCCTACGCCGACCTGCTGCCCGCCGCCGTGCTGGACGCGGAGGAGGAGCAGCTGGCCGACGCCTGGGCCGCGCAGTTGGCCGGCGCGCGCGGGCTGATCGCCGAGGAGAGCACCCACCCGGTCGGTTTCGCGCTGGTGGACCCGCGGATCGGGCAGGACGGCCGCGGGCGCATCGAGGTGCTCGGCGTCGTCCCGCGCTGGTCGCGTCGCGGCCACGGCGGGCGGCTGCTGGCCGAGGCCGCCCGGATCCTGCACGACGCCGGCGCGGAGACCGGGGCGTGGTGGATCGTCGAGTCGGACGAGACCCTCACGCGGTTCCTGACCAGCGTCGGCTGGGCGCCGACCGGGCTGCGCCGCGTGCTGGACACCGGCGAGGGCGAGTTCGCCGAGGTCGAATACGCCGGCACGGTGCACCTGCACCTGGACGACGAGGCGGACTAACCCCAGGACCGGCAGCCGCCCGTCAGTCGTCCAGCAGGGCCTCCAGGCCGACGGTCAGCCCCGGTCGCCCGCCGACGGCGCGGATCGCGGTGAGCACACCGGGCATGAACGAGGCGCGGCTGAGCGAGTCATGACGAATGGTCAGCGTCTCGCCCTCGTTGCCCAGCAGCACCTGCAGGTGGGCGACCAGGCCGGGCAGCCGGACCGCGTGCACGTGCACGCCGCCGAGCACCGCGCCGCGCGCGCCATCGGGGTCGGACGTGGTGGCATCCGGCACCTCCCCCAGGCCTGCCGCGCGGCGGGCCCCGGAGATCTCGTCGGCGGCGGCGACGGCGGTGCCGGAGGGGGCGTCCGCCTTGCCGGCGTGGTGCATCTCGATGACCTCGGCGGAGTCGAAGAACCGGGCGGCCTCGCGCGCGAAACGGGTGGCGAGCACGGCGCCGATCGCGAAGTTCGGCACGACCATCACGCCCACGCCGGGCTGGTCGGCGACCCAGCCGCGGACGGTCTGCAGCTTCGCCGCGTCGAATCCGGAGGTGCCGACGACGCAGTGGATCTCGTGGTCGACCGCGAAGCGCACGTGGTCCAGCACGACATCCGGGTGGGTGAAGTCGACGACGATGTGCGCGCCCGCGTCGACCAGGGCTTGCAGCGGTTCTCCGTCATCGATGGCGGCGACCAGGTCCATGTCGCCGGCGGCCTCCACGGCGCCACGCACCTGGGTGCCCATCCGGCCCGCTGCGCCGATCACTCCGACGCGGAAATGGGGGTCCGTCACGATTGTCCTCTCAGTCGGCTCGGCTGCCGTCGCAGCGCGATGCGGGTCGTCGTCCGGTTCGACCCAGTGTCCCTCGGATCGCCTACCGGACGGGCCGTGACCCACGACGCCCGGGCCGCGCCATCGCGTGCACCGCGGCCGGCAGATCCGCGCGACGCTCGTAGGGGCCGACCACGGCCACCGAGTACGGGCGGTCCAGCAGACGCCGTGCGACCGCGCCGAGCTGCTCGGCGGTGACCGCCCGGAACGCCGCGATCTCCTCCTCGACGCTGACGTACCGGCGACGCACCAGCGCGCGGCGACCGATCCGGCTCATGCGGGCGTCGGACGTCTCCAGACCCAGCACCATGGAGCCGCACAGCTGCTCCTGGGCGCGGGCGATCTCGTCGGTCGTCAGGCCGTGCGCGACGATGTCGTCGAGCTCGGCGTGGATCAGTTCCGCGACGATCCCGAGATTGTCCGGGTGGCAGCCGGCGTAGACCGACAGCGAACCGGCCGAGGCGTACGCGGACGTGGCGGCGTAGCAGGAGTAGGTCAGCCCGCGGTCCTCGCGGATGCGTTGGAACAGCCGCGAGCTCATGCCGCCGCCCAGCGCGGTGGACAGCACCACCAGCGCCGGCCGGTCGGGGTGTTCGCGCGGCAGGGCGGGCACCCCGGCGCACAGGTGCGCCTGTTCGCTGTCCCGGGATCCGAACGCCAGGCCGGGACCCGGATCGGCGAACGCGGGGCCGCGGCGGGGCGGGTGCGGCGCGCGACCGTCGCCCAGGCGTTCGGCGAACGCCCGGCGCACCGAGCGCACCACGTCCTGGTGCCGCACGCCCCCGGCGACGGCGACGACCATGGCCTGCGGCTGGTAGCGCCGTCGGTAGTAGCCGTGGATCTGCGTGCGGGTCAGCCGGCCGATCGACTCGTCGGTGCCGATGACGGGGTCGCCGATCGGGTGCCCGGCGAAGACCTGCGCCGCGAACACATCATTGAGGTTGTCCTCCGGATCGTCGTCCCGCATGGCGATCTCGTCCAGGATCACGGACCGCTCGAGTTCGACGTCGGCGGACGAGATCCGGGCGTGCAGCACCACGTCACAGACGACGTCGATGGCCACATCGGCGTGGTCGGCCAGCACGTGCGCGTAGTAGCAGGTGTACTCGTGCGACGTGAACGCGTTGATCTCCCCGCCGATACCGTCGATGGCGAACGCGATCTCCGAGGCGCTGCGCGCCCGGGTCCCCTTGAACAGCAGATGCTCGAGGTAGTGCGAGGCGCCGGCCAGCCGCGTCGACTCGTCCAGCGAGCCGACACCGACCCACACGCCGACCGATGCGCTGCGCACGCCGGGCATCTCCTCGGTGACCACCCGCAGTCCGCCGGGCAGCACTGACAGGGACACCGTGGAGCCGCCGATGCCCCGCTCCAGGACCCTGGGGCGGGGCAGGCGGGCGGTGCGTGTCGTCGGCAGCGCGCTGGTCCTAGTTGTCGGCGCCGGCCGCGGCCTTGCCGTCGGACGTCGCGCCGGCGGCACCGTTGTCACCGGCCGGGACCGGAACCAGCGAGATCTTGCCGCGACCGTCGATGTCGGCGATCTCGACCTGGAGCTTGTCGCCGACGTTGACGACGTCCTCGACCTTGCCGATGCGCTTGCCGTTGCCCAGCTTGGAGATGTGCACCA
>CAZIIX010000238.1:0-4152 GCA_964539345.1 uncultured Actinomycetes bacterium
CGCCCGCCGTGTCGCCCGCCGTGTCGCCCGCGGGCGGCCCGCCGGGCGGCCCAGGGTGCTGTCCGCAGGTGACGTTCCGCGCCGCCCGCGATAGCCTCAGCGCCAGACGAACGATCCGGAGGTCTCCATGACGATCCACACCCGCGCGGCCCTCGCGGACCTGCCCGCCTACGCCCCGGGCCGCACGGTGCCCGGCGCGATCAAGCTGGCCTCGAACGAGATGTCGTTCCCGCCGCTGCCGGCAGTGGTGGACGCGATCGGCGAGGCCGCAGCTCGGGGCGCCGCCGGGATCAACCGGTACCCGGACAATGCCGCGGTGTCGCTCACCGATGCGCTGGTGGCGCATGTCGGGGCGGCGGGCGGGGTGCCCGCCGCGGCCACCGCGGAGAACATCGCGGTCGGCTGCGGGTCGGTGGCGCTGTGCCAGCAGCTCATCCAGGCCACCTGTGACGACGGTGACGAGGTGCTGTTCGCCTGGCGGTCGTTCGAGGCGTACCCGATCGTGACGACGGTCGTCGGAGCGGTCCCGGCGACCGTGCCGGTCACGGTCGAGCACCGGCTGGACCTGCCGGCGCTGGCCCGGGCGGTGACCGATCGGACCCGGGTGATCTTCGTGTGCACGCCGAACAATCCGACCGGCACCGTGGTGCACACCGACGAGTTCGAGGCGTTCGTCGAGGCCGTGCCCGGCGACGTGCTGATCGTGCTGGACGAGGCCTACACCGAGTTCGTCACCGATCCGGACGTGCCGGACGGGCTGACCATGGCGCTCACCCGCCCCAACGTGGTGTCGCTGCGCACGCTGTCGAAGGCGTACGGGCTGGCGGGCCTGCGGGTCGGTTACGTCGTCGGCGCCACCGAGGTGATCGCCGCGGTGCGCAAGGTGGCGCTGCCGTTCGCGGTGAACTATCTGGCGCAGGCCGCGGCGGTGGCGGCGCTGGACCCGGCGGCACGGCCGGAGCTGGCGGCGCGCTGCGCGACGGTGGTGGCCGAACGGGAACGGGTCACTTCCGCACTGCGCGCCGGCGGGTTCGAGGTGCCGGAATCCCACGGCAACTTCGTATGGCTGCCGCTGCAGGAGCGCGCCGGCGCGTTCGCCGCGCACTGCGAGGGCCGTCGGGTGATCGTGCGCCCGTTCAGCGACGCCACCGGCGGGGTCCGGGTGACGATCGGCACCGCCGAGGAGAACGACGCGTTCCTGGCGGCGGCGACCTCGTACCGCAACGCCGGCTGAGCGGCTCCGCCGGCAGAACGCCGCCCGCGCCGACGACCTCCGTCATACCCTCGGCTGCGTCGGCTCCGTCGGCGGCATCGACCCGGTCGGCGGCACCGGTCCGGTCGGCGGCACCGGCTGCGACGGCGGCGCTCCCCCGACCACCGCATCCTCCTCGGTCTCGTTGAGGATCTCCTCCACGCGTTCCGACGGCAGTTTGCAGTACCAGGCGCAGGCCAGCACCACGATCGTCAGGATGATGTTCGCGACGATGCCGCCGCCGAACTTGTACCACCCCAGCTGGCCCGCGTCGGCCGCCTTGGTGCCCGAGTAGTTGCCCAGGTAGCTCACGATCAGGATGCCGACGAACCACACCAGCACCCACCATCCGTGCGCGAAATCCATTTGCGGGGCCCGCTTGTGGCGGCTGTCCGAGACCTGGAAGATGCCCAGCAGGATGTACCCGACGACGATCGCGAGCATCATCTTCCACACCTGGTCCCAGCCCGACCAGTACATGATCAGGTTGGTGGACAGCAGCGCCAGCGGCGCGATGATCCAGGCGCCGCCCTGCCGGTAGGGGCGCTCCTGATGCGGGATCTGCTTGCGGAAGGTCAGCAGCGCGATGGAACCGCTGCCGAAGGACAGCACCGTCAGCGAGGTGACGATCCCGACCAGCGACTGCCAGCTGGGGAACGGCAGGAAGAAGATGCAGCCGACCACCCAGGCCAGGATCAGGCTCGGCCAGGGGACGCCGTTGTCGTTGACGTGGGCCAGCACGCGCGGCGCATTCCGGTTGCGCCCCATGGCATACGACATGCGCGCGGTGACGCTGGTGTAGATCAGGCCGGTGTCGCCCGGGGAGACGATCGCGTCCGCGTACAGCAGCCCGGCCAGCCATGCCAGACCCAGGATGCTGGCGACGACCGCGAGCGGGCTGAACGTCGCGGCAGCGCCGCCGCTGGTGACCAGGTTCTCGCCCAGCCCGGTCCAGCCGCCCTTGACGATGCTGTCGGTCGGGACCGATCCGATGAAGGCGATCTGCAGCAGGATGTACAGGATGCCGCAGATCACCACCGAGCCGATCAGGGTCAGCGGCACATTGCGTCTCGGGTTGCGGGTCTCGCCCGCAAGCTCGATGCCCTGGCGCCAGCCGAGGAACGAGAACGCAATGCCGGCAGCCGGTATCGCCTCGAACGCGCCCTTCATCCCGTACGGCGCGAAGCCGCTGCCGTCGCTCGCGCTGACGTGGAAGTTCACGCCGTGGAACGCGGTGACCATCAACGCGACGATGACAAGCACCATCATGCCGAGCTTCCACCAGACCATCACATTGTTGATCCGGGCGAACCACCGCACGCCGAAGTAGTTCACCAGCACGAACACGGCCATGATGCAGATGGCGACCAGCAGGCCCCATCCGGTCAGTGTCGCGTTGTCGTTCTCCAGCCACGGCAGGTAGCTGTTGGCGTAGGTCAGCACCGCCGACACCTCGACGGAGGCGACGGCCGCGCAGGCGAGCCAGGTCACCCAGCCCATCGAGTAGCTGGTGAACGAGCCCCAGGCGTAGTGCGGGTAGCGCGCCACCCCTCCGCTGCGCGGGAACATCACGCCCAGCTCGGCGTAGCTCAGCCCGATGAGCAGGAACATGATGGTGCCGATGATCCACGAGATGATGGCGGCCGGACCGGCCTCCTGCGAGGCGTTCAGCGAGCTGAACAGCCACCCCGACCCGATGATCGAGCCGATTGCCGTGAACAGCAGGCTGATGGTGCCGAAATCCTTCTTGAGGCGGTGATCGTCTCCCGCCAGCGTCTCGACTTCTTCTACGATTGCCACTGTTTCCCGTCCCTTCGTGCCAACCGCCCGCCGGGCGGCATTACCGAATACCGCGGTCTGCATGTGGATTGCTCGGCGAGTGCGCGCCTGGCCTGGCACGCCGGCCGCGTCCGTCGCGGATGCGGGGTCGAGTCGTCCGCCCAGGCGGTGGAGGCTCCGGGATGGTCAGGCGGCGAACGTCTGAGGACGAGGAGTCGAACCGGGCCAGCGATTGCACCACCGCCTACAGGAAATATAGATCCATTCTTAGCGGTGCGAACGAATTATTTTAGGCCAGCAGGCGCCACAGCGCGACGACGCCCAGCGCGACGATGATGCCGCGCAGCACCGGGGCGGGAAGGCGCCGGCCGTACCGGGAACCGATGAATCCGCCGCAGAACGTGCCGACCGCGATGAGCCCGGCGGCGGCCCAGCTGATCTGGCCGAACGCGACGATCGCGTACGAGGTGGCGGCGACCAGGTTCACGCCGAGGCTGAGCACGTTCTTCAGCGCGTTGACCCGCTGCAGCGATTCCGGCAGCAGCGCACCGAGGATGGCCACCAGCATCACGCCCTGCGCGGCGGCGAAGTAGCCCCCGTAGACGCCGACGAGATAGGTGGAGACGATGACGCCGGTCGTGCGGGCCCTCGTCATCTCGGAGTCGTCGCGGCCGGATCGGGCGGCGCGCGCCCGCAGCCAGCGCTGGATGTACGGCTGCGTCACGACCAGCACCAACGCGAGGATCAGCAGGACGGGCACGATCTTCTCGAACGCGCTGGCCGGCAGGTGCAGCAGCAGGTAGGCGCCGGTGAGCGCGCCCAGGATCGATGCCGGCATCTGGCGGCGGATGTTCCGCGACTGCCCGCGCAGTTCCCGCCGGTAGCCCCAGGACCCGGACAGGCCGCCGGCGACCTGGCCGACGGCGTTGGACATGGTCGCCACTCGCGGCGGGAAGCCGAACGCGATCAGCGTGGGGAATGTGACGAGGGTTCCGGAGCCGACGATCGTGTTGATGGTGCCTGCCCAGAGGCCCGCGACGAGGATCAGCACAATCTCCAGCGGGCTCACCCGATCACCCTACGGGAGCGACTGACCGCCTCAGTGCCGTGGTGGGCGCGGG
>CAZIIX010000239.1:0-4139 GCA_964539345.1 uncultured Actinomycetes bacterium
AGCACCAGCAGCGTCGCGACGCCTACCAGCACCACGTCCGGTACGACCACCACCGAGCACACGTCCTCGACGCCCGCACCGGCGTCGCCGGTGGCCACCTCGGCCGAGGTCACCGCGACCGGGCAGGTCGGCGAGTCGTTCAGCTATCGGATCGCTCCGCCGCCGGGCGTGACCACCGACGGGCCGTGGACCGTTGCCCCGGACAGTGAGCTCCCGCCCGGTCTGGTGCTCGCGTCGGACGGCGTCATCTCCGGCACGCCCATAGAAGCAGGGACGTTCCAGGTCCAGGTCGAGGTGCTCGGCGAATTCTCCGTCATGGTCACCCTGCACATCGCCGAGGGTGCGAGCAGCACGCCGCTCGCGAGTACCGGTGTTCCGGCCTACCGATTGCTGGTGATCGGGCTGCTGACGCTGCTCGCCGGCGCGGCCGTCATCGCGTTCGGAACCGCACGGCGGCACCGGGTCGGAGTTGCGCGGCGGCGTCGACGCTGGCCTCGGTCAGTACACCGATGACGGGATAGCCGCCGGTAACAGGGAAGTCGGCGAGGAACATGACGAGTTCGCCGGACGGTGGCACTTGGATCGCGCCGCGCACCAGGCCTTGGCTGGGCAGTTCGTCGGTGACGGCGCGGGTCGGCGCCGGACCCTGGAGACGCACCGCGACGCGGTTGGAACTAGCGGTCACGGTCCAGTCGCCGGCGGCGAGGGTCTCGGGTGCGTCGGCGGTGAACCAGTCCAGTTGCGGGCCAGGCAGGACCTCGAGTTCCGGTATGGGGTTTGCTGTCTCGCGCGCTGTCTCCGGCGTGGCTTCGCGCTCGGTGTCAGGTCCGGTGTCGGGTTCGGGGCCGCGCTCGGTGTCAGATGCGGCATCGGGTGGGGAGTCGGATGCTGCGTCGGGCTCGGTATCGGGTGCGGGCCGCCCGATGGGCAGGACATCCCCGGCCTGCACCCGCGCCGGGCCCAGCCCCGCCAGTAGGTCGGTCGATCGCGAGCCCAGCACCGGCTCGACGTCAATGCCGCCGCGCACTGCCAGGTAGCTGCGCAGCCCACGCTTCGGTCGGCCGAGGCGCACACGGGTGCCGACCGGAACCTCGATGGCCCGGCCCATCTCCGCGGAGTCGGTCGAGTCTGCCGTTCGATCTGCGTCACCGCGGACGTCCGGCTCCTCCGTGCTGCTCGCCTCCCCGGAGCGATCCGTCGTGCTCGCGCCACCGCGATCCGCTGATGGGACCCACAGCTCGATGGGCAGCGTGGCGCCGGTGACTGCGATGGTCGCGGCCTCGCGGAACTCCACCGTGACGCCGCCGAGCACCATCTCCAGCACTGCCGCGTCCGCCGCGTTGCCGACGGCGGTGTTGGCCCGCGTCGCGGCGCCGCGATCGGCCGCACCGGAAGGGCTCACTCCCATGGCCGACCATCCGCGGCGGCCGAGATCCTCGACGACGCTGAGCATCCCAGGGTTGACCACGACGATGCCGCCGTCCTTCGCGCGCGGCCACGGATCGCCATCCGTGCGTTGCCCCGGTTCGTCACCCGTGCGTTGCTCGGGTTCGTCATCCGTGCGTTGCTCGGGTTCGCCGTCCACGCGCTGCCCGGGTTCGCCGTCCGCGCGCTGCTCGGGTTCGCCGTCCACGCGCCGCCCCGGTTCAGCGTTGGCAGTGGTCGCACCATCGCTGGAGGCGGAGTCGGCCCGGGACGCAGCCGCGTCGCGGGAGGCGGGCGCACCCGCCTCGGCTCGCAGCCCGTCGCGCACGGCGCGGAAGCGCACACCCATGCCGGGGCGGAGCAGCGCCGGCGGGTCACGCCGGAGGTCCCACAGCGGCGCGTCGGTGCGGCCGATCAGCTGCCACCCGCCGGGCGAGGCCGCGGGATAGATGCCCGAATACGGTCCGGCAAGCCCGACCGAGCCGGCCGGGATGCGGTCCCGCGGGGCGTCCCGGCGCGGCACCGGCCCGAGATCCCAGGCCCCGGCGACCGGAGCATCTGCAGTCGACGAGGCCGCACCTGAAGAGTCTGCAGCCGACGAGACCGCAGCCGACGAGCCTACGGCCGGCGCGTCCGCAGCCTGCGCATCGGCCACTGGGGCCAGGTAGGCGAAGCCCGGGGAGAATCCGCAGAATGCCACCTGCCAGCGCGCTGCGGTGTGGGCGGCGACGAGCGACTGCGGGCTCATCCCGACCAGAGCGGCGACGTCGTCGAGGTCGGCGCCGTCATAGACGACGTCGATCGTGACCGGCTCCACGTCGGGCGCCGCCGACGCCGCGCCCAGCCCGTCGTACGCCGCGCGGCAGGCCGCGATCAGATCGGTGCCGGCGTCCGCCACGTCGGTGTCGAAGTGGATCAGCAGGGACGCGGCGCCAGGCACCAGATCAGCCTGCCCGGGAAGCGGATTGCGACGCACATGCTCGTGTAGCGCCAGCACGTCGCCCGGTCGGGGCAGTTCTGCGATCAGCGCGCGCTCCCCCATCGCGACGATGCGCAGCAGGCCACGCGCCGCACCCGGGCCCTCCGCATCGTCCCGGTCACCCGCATCACCCGGGCCCTCCGCATCGTCCCGGTCACTCGAATCGTCCGGGCCCTCCGCATCGTTCCGGTCACGCCCATCGCCCCGGTCACCCACATTGCCCCGGCCACCCGAGTCGTCATGGTCCACCTGGCTACGCGGGTCTCCCGTGCCACCCAGGCCATCCGGGCCGCCCTGCCGGTTGCTCATCCGTCCGAGCCCACGAAGGTGCGGATCCGCACACCCGCGTCGGTCAGCCGCTGCCGGGTGGCACGTGCCATCGCCACCGCCGACGGCGAATCCCCGTGCAGGCACACGGATTCCGCCTGCACCGGCACCATCACGCCATCGGCCGCCTCGATCCGCCGCTCCTGCACGAGCCGCAGCACCCGGGCGGCGACCGCGTCGGCATCGTCCAGCACCGCGCCGGGCTCCTCCCGCGGCACCAGCGTCCCGTCGGGGCGGTACCCGCGGTCGGCGAACGCCTCGCGCACCGTGCGCAGCCCGGCCTCGTCCGCGCGGTCCAGCAGCGCCGATCCGGGCAGGCCGAGGATCGGCAGATCGTCGTCATAGGCGGCGACGGCGGCAATCACCGCGGTGGCCTGCACCTCGTGCGAGACGACCGAATGATACAGCGCCCCATGAGGTTTCACGTAGCGAACGCGGGCGCCAACGGTGCGACACAGCCCGTCGAGCGCGCCCAGCTGGTAGACGACCGCAGCGGTGAGGTCCTCCGCGGACATGTCGATGAAGCGGCGGCCGAAGCCCATCAGGTCGGGGTAGGACACCTGTGCACCGATGGCCACGCCCCGATCCGCCGCGGCCCGCACGGTGCGCAGCAGCGTGGCGGGGTCGCCGGCGTGGAAGCCACAGGCGACGTTCGCGCTGGTGACGATGTCCAGCAGCGCCTCGTCGTCGCCCAGCACCCAGCGACCGTAGGACTCGCCGAGGTCGGCATTGAGATCGATGGTCGGTTGCGGGCTGTCCATACCGCCCATCCTGCCAGCCGCGGGGCGCGTCGACCGAGCGGTGCGGTCAGCTGCGACGCCGAAGGCCCGGGGTGGCTCGCGTGCCACGCCCGGGCCCCAGACGGATCGTCATACTCGGATTGTCCCCCGCAGGGTCGACTACGACTGCGGATACCCGGTCGGGTTCTCCCCCAGGTCCGCGATCGCGATGACCGGCCCACCGCCGTGCGGACCCTGGTGGTCGGCGGCAATGGACACGAACACGGCCGGATCGCCGGTGACAGCAGCGGTCACACCGCCGACGGTCGCCTTGATCTGCCGGTGCCAGGACACGTCGGAGTCGTCCATCATGGCGTTGCGCCGGCCACGGACCATGCCGTCCTTCGTCGCCTCGCACTTGAGGAACACGTTGACCAGCCGGCCCTTGATGTCCGTCCAGTGCGGCCGCTCCGGCAGGTCGATCCCCGCGTCGCGGATGGCCTCCCAGATGCCGTCGGCGTCCAGCGCGTCCTTCATCACCGAGTGTCCGGCGCGGTAGCGGCCACCGACGCCGCGCGCGTTGCCGATGACCACGATCTGCGCCCGGTCGAGCTCGACGCCGGACGAGCAGGACGCGACCGAGGAGAACAGGTCGTAGTTCTTCATGATCTCCTCGTCGGTCGGCATGC
>CAZIIX010000240.1:0-4135 GCA_964539345.1 uncultured Actinomycetes bacterium
GCGGCGATCTCCGTCACCGGCAGTACCCGCAACCGTGCCGCGGCGAGTTCGATGGCCAGCGGCAGACCGTCCAGTCGCCGCACGATCTCCACGACGGCACCGACGTTCTCGTCGCTGAGCTCGAACCGGGCCTGGGCGGCGCGGCCCCGTTCGAGCAGCAGTTGCACCGCCGGGTATGACGCCGCCTCCGACGGGCTCGCGTTCGCCGGTGGCAGCCCCAACGGCGGGATCACCAGCACGGATTCGCCGGCGATGCCCAGTGGTTCCCGGCTGGTCGCCAGCACTCTCAGCCGCGGGCAGCGGGCGAGCAGCAGTTCGACGAACGCGGCGGCGTCGGTGATGAGGTGTTCGCAGTTGTCGACGATCAGCAGCGCGTCGGCCTCCGCGAGAGTGTCCAGGACGCGGTCGGTGGCCGAGGACGCGCCGGGGTCCCTGCCGCGGGCGAGCATCCGCGCGTCGCGGGCGCCGAGCGAGGCGAGCGCGGCCTGCGCGATGGTCTCCCCGTCCGTCACGGGCGCGAGTTCGACCAGCCAGACCCCGTCATGGAAGGCGGCGGTCTCGCGTGTTCCGGCCTCGGTGGCCAGTCGGGTCTTGCCGGCGCCGCCGGGTCCGACGATGGTGGCCAGCCGCGACTGCTCGATCTGCCGGGTGACGCGGTCGACCTCGTCGCCGCGGCCGATGAAGCTCGACACCGCGGCGCGCAGGTTGGACCGCCTGCCGGTCGGCGTGCGGGCCGGCGGCGCCGGCGGAGCCTCGCCGCGGAGCAGCGCCAGGTGGTGCTGTTGGATCGCGGCGCCGGGATCGGCACCGAGTTCGTCGGCGAGCCGACGGCGCAGCGCCTCGTACATGGCGAGCGCATCGGCGGTGCGGCCGACGTCGACGAGCGCCGTCATCAATTGGTCGGCGAATTGTTCGCGCAGCGGGAATCGCGCGGTGAGCTCCTCGAGTTCGCCCACGACGTCGGCGGCTCGGCCCAGCGCGAGGTCCGCGGTGATGCGGTCGGCGAGCGCCGCGATGCGCTGGTCCTCCCAGCGGGCCCGCAGCGGCGCGGCGTAGTCGGCCTCGTCGGCGTCGGTCAGCGGGCTCCCGCGGAACAGGGCCAGGGCGTCGTGCAGCTGTGCGCGGGCGGTGCGGACGTCGCCGGCGGCCAGGGCGCGGTGGGCCGCGGCGGCGCGGATGCGGAACGCGGTGGCGTCGACGTCCTCCGGGTCGATGGCCAGCCGATAGCCGGTGGGGGCCTGTTCGATCGGCGCTGCCGGGCCGAGCGCGCGGCGGAGCCGGGAGACCAGTGACTGCAGCGCATTGGCGATGTCCTGGGGCGGGTCGTTGAGCCAGACGGCATCGACCAGTTCGCGCGTGGAGACGGCTCGGCCGGCGTCCGCGGCGAGTCGGGTGAGCAGGCGCCGCAGGCGCGCGCCGGAGATCGGCACGGTCGCGCCGTCGGCGTCACGTACCTCCAGCGGTCCGAGGATCCCGATCTGCACCGGTCCACTCTGGCACAACAGCGTGCTCGCACGCGCGCCGCGCTGTCCTCACCGCCCGCGCCGCCCCATCGCCGCGCCCGTGGCGTTGTGGGTGGCTGAGCGCGTCAGATAGGCCGCGCTGAGACACCCACAAGCGTGGGGGCCCGCTCCCCAGCGCGCAGTCCTCAGCGTCGCACGGCGTCCAGCAGCACCTGCGCCACGTCGCGCACCTCGACGCCCTCGCCGGCCCCCTCCGACTGGCGAGCGGTGAGCCCGTCGCCGATCATCACCTTGCAGAACGGGCAGGCCGTGACGATCTCGGCCGCCCCGGTGTCCAGCGCCTCGTCGGTGCGCTCGAGGTTGATGCGCTTGCCGATCCGCTCCTCCATCCACATCCGCGCCCCACCGGCGCCGCAGCACAGCGCCCGGTCGTGGTGCCGCGGCATCTCCGTCTGCGACACCCCCGCCGAGTCCAGCAGTTCCCGCGGCGGCTCGTAGACCTGGTTGTGCCGCCCGAGGAAGCACGGGTCGTGGTAGGTCACCTGGCGCGAGGCGCGGGCGGGATCGGCCATCGGCACCAGCCGGCGGTCCCGGACCAGCCGGTTGAGCACCTGGGTGTGGTGCAGCACCTCGTACTGCCCGCCCAGCAGCGGGTATTCGTTCAGCAGCGTGTTGAAGCAGTGCGGGCAGGTGGCGATGATCTTGCGCCGCGGCCGGTCCCCGAACGCCGCGTTGATCGTCTCCACGTTCTGCTCGGCGAGCATGTGGAACAGGAACTCGTTGCCGGCGCGTCGGGCCGGGTCGCCGGTGCAGGTCTCGGCGGTGCCCAGCACGGCGAAGCCCACCGCGGCCATGTGCAGCAGTTCGGCCGTCGCCTGCACGGTCTTCCGCGCCCGGTCGTCGAACGCGCCGGCGCAGCCGATCCAGAACAGGTACTCGTGATCGGGATCGATGACGTCGTCCACGACGGGCACCTCGAAGTCGAGGTCCTTCGCCCAGTCCATGCGATCGGAGGCGTTCTGCCCCCACGGGTTCCCCTTGTTCTCCAGGTTGCGGAACAGCCCTCCGAGCTCGGTGGGGAACTCGGATTCGATCATCACCTGGTAGCGGCGCATGTCCACGATGTGGTCGACGTGCTCGATGTCGACCGGGCACTGCTGCACGCAGGCGCCGCAGTTGGTGCAGGCCCACAGCGCGTCGGGATCGATGACGCCGTTCTCCTCCGCACCCCCGACGAGCGGTCGCCCGGCCTCCAGCGCGGCCAGCGGATCCTCGTGCTGCAGCCGCGCCATCTCCTCGGCGCCGAGCTTCTCGGTGCCCTCCATGTCGGTGCCGCCGCCGGCCAGCAGGTAGGGGGCCTTGGCGTAGGCGTGGTCGCGCAGCGACATCACCAGCAGTTTGGGCGACAACGGTTTCGCGGTGTTCCAGGCCGGGCACTGGGTCTGGCAGCGGCCGCACTCGGTGCAGGTGGAGAAGTCCAGGAACGCCTTCCAGGAGAAGTCCTCGATCTTGCCGACCCCGAAGACGTCCTTCTCCGGGTCGGCCTCCTCGAAGTCGATGGGCTCGCCGCGGGTCATCATGGGCTTGACCGCGCCCAGCGCGGGCCGCCCGGAGTCCTCCCGCTTGAAGAAGATGTTGGGCCACACCAGGAACCGGTGCCAGGCGATGCCCATGGTGATGTTGAACGCGATCACGAGCACCCAGATCATCGCCGAGAGCACCTTCACGGTCGCGATCGACACGATGGCGGCGTCATTGCCGCCCAGCCACGCTCCCAGCCCGCGGGCGACCGGGTCGGACCAGGCGGGTGCGTCCGCGTAGCCGGCGCCGGACTTGAATCCGCGCACCAGCAGCACACCGAGACCCTCGATCACGACGACGATCTCGACGAAGTACGCCTGCCAGAAGCTCGATCCGAGGAAGCGCGACTGGCGGCGCGCCCGTCGCGGATGCGCGAGTTGGCGCACTGCGATGAGCACGAGGCCGCCGACGACCGTCGTCACACCCAGGATCTCGACGACGATGTTCCACACGCCCCACGATCCGAGCAGCGGCAACTCGAAGGTCGGATCGATGACCTCGCCGTAGGCCTCGATGACCAGCAGCGACAGGATGATGAAGCCGAGGAACACGAACCAGTGCGCCACCGCCACCACGCTGAACTGGAGCATGCGGGTGTGGCCGAACGACTCGGCGAGCATGGTGGCGAACCGGCGGCCGAACGGCTTCGACCGGGTTGGGTCGGGCTGGCCGAGCCGGACGATGCGGACCATGCGGGCGATCGTGCGGGCCACCATCGCCGCGGCCGCGACGGTCGCCACGGCGCAGACCACCAGCAGCACGATCGACAGCACGCTCATGGCGGTCCAGCCCCTTCCCAGCGGATGCGCGCGGATGCGCTGCAGTCTGGATCGGACGATACCGTCGCCGTGCGCTACCTGCGCGGTAAGAGCGGCGGTCAGCGCGCCACATCACACCGGGGTCAGCGCTGCAGGCCGTCCTTGCGGAAGTTCTGCCAGGAACGGGACGGCGTCGGCCCGCGCTGGCCCTGGTAGTGCGAGCCGTAGACCGCCGACCCGTAGGGCTCCCGCGAGGGAGAGGTCAGCCGGAACAGGCACAGCTGGCCGATCTTCATGCCCGGCCACAGCGTGATCGGCAGGTTGGCGACGTTG
>CAZIIX010000241.1:0-4135 GCA_964539345.1 uncultured Actinomycetes bacterium
GACGGGCCGGGGCTCGGCATACACGAGGCGTGTACTTGCTCCGGTCATGCGGGGGCGCTGTAACGCTGTCGGGCAGCTTCGCCGCTGGTGCCGATCGCTTCGCCGACCTCGCGCCAGGACAGGCTCTGCTCACGCGCAGCGCGCACCGCTTCGGCAAGCTCTTTCTCGGCGGCGTCACGCCGCCACGCAGCGAGCTTGACTGCCATTGCTGGCGGGAGGGCTGCGTCCTGGTCGCCGGGCTTCGGGTGGTAGTTCTCGAAAGCGTCGGCGAACTCGTCAGCACGAGCCTTGATTTCTTCGATGGAACGCCGAGTCATGTCATTCACCTCAGATCCTTGATTCGGGCCGGGCGCATGGCGTGAGCGATGGCGATGACACCGTGCCACTCGATCACACCGACCTCCACGAGGGTGCCGGTTTGATCGGGGCCGATGAACATCGTCATCGAGTCGTCTTGCACGAAATGGCGGACAGGGAAACGGAGCGCATGGAGCATGGCTTCATCCGTGACGCCGTGCCGGTGGGCACTGTCGAGAATGATCGGTTCCGGCCCCACGTGACAAGTTTATTTGTCGCAAGGAGACTTGTCGATACCGGGCTGGTCAAACGGTAGGAATCCGACGTCGTTCCCCACAGAACTCGCACCAGAGTGCAATCCGAATGTCGGGGGTTCTGGTACGCCCGAAATGTTGGAGGTGGCGGGATCCCGTACTGGCTCTGCTAGCACCTCGCGAGCGGGGGCCCACTCGATGACAGCGGACATGACGTGTTTCGGCCCCGGCCACTCGCTGACGCTCAAGACCGGGGCCGAAACACCTAGTGGAGGTGGCGGGAATCGAACCCGCGTCCAACGGTGTGTTGTGAAGTCTTCTCCGGGTGCAGTCCGCTGTGCCTCTACTCGGCCCCACCGGTCCCACGGACGAGCCGGTGTGACGGGCCCAGCCACTGTGAGATGTCCCGACGGGCCCCGTGGCCGGGTCCGGCGGTGATCCTCCTAGTCGACGCCAGGGTCCGGGTCGGAGGAACTCCCGGTCTGACGGACTTCAGGCTCGCTTAGGCAGCGAGGGCGAAGTCGCGCTGATTGGAATCGGCGCTTGATTTTTTTGCGACCCCTGGTTTACGAGATCATTGTCGCTTTCCTCGACCCGCTTCTCTTCACTCGACAGCCGCTGTCGAGACCAATCACCCCCGTGTCGTCGGTCATACGATCCAACGCCGTCCAGTCTACGTGCTATTCCGGGCGCGTCCAGCGAATTTCCTGCTGCCCGCCGTGCTTGTGGGTGTCCCAGCGCGGTCTATGTGACGCGCTCAGCCACCCACAAGCGGAGGGGGCGGGCCGCGCGCGGGGATGGTGGTGCACGGCGCGGGAGGTGCCGCGCGGCGCGGCCAAGCGGCTACCGCTCCAGGCCCTTGGCGCGGCGCCCCAAATACCGCTCCACGTCGCGCTCGGCATCCCGCTTGGCGATCGACTGGCGCTTGTCGTAGGTCTTCTTGCCGCGCCCGAGCGCGAGCTCGACCTTCACACGGCCGTCCAGGAAGTACAGCGACAGCGGCACCAGCGTGTAGCCGCCCTCACGGATCTTCACCGCGAGCCGGTCGATCTGCACCCGGTGCAGCAGCAGCTTCCGCGGGCGCCGCGGGGCGTGGTTCGTCCAGGTGCCCTGCACGTATTCGGCGATGTGCACGTTGCGCAGCCAGACCTCGTCATCGGAGATCGTCGCGAAGCCGTCCACCAGGCTGGCTCGGCCGTCGCGCAGCGACTTGACCTCCGTGCCGGTGAGCGAGATGCCCGCCTCCATGGTGTCCACGATCTCGTAGTCGTGGCGCGCCTTGCGGTTGGACGCGATCAGGCTGCGGCCGGAACCGCGACCGGTGTTCCGACCGGAGGCGGTCTGCTTCGTCAACGTGGGCTTCTTAGACATGGCTCACCAAGGGTAGCCGCCGGTGCAACACGATTTCCCGGACCGGCGGCAGGCCACTCGGCCCGGCTACAACCTCACATACAGCCGCAGCGTGGCATAGGAACTGGACGCCGCCAATGCGATGGCGGCCACCGCGAGCCATGGCGTGACCCATATCAGCGCGGAGGCGTCGATCGGCGGCAGGATCCCCACGTTCATGATCGATCCGAGCGTCTTGTCCACGAACAGGTACTTCATTGCGACCAGCCCGCCGACGGCGACCACCGCCCCGATCACGGCCGACACCACCGCCTCCATCACGAACGGCAGCTGGGTCCGCCATCGGGACGCGCCGACCAGGCGCATGATGGACGTCTCGGTGCGCCGCGTGTACGCGGCGATCTGCACCATGTTCGAGATCAGCAGCAGCGAGGCCAGCGCCTGGACCAGCGCGACGATGATCGCCGCGTTGCGCACCCCGTTGAGCAGCCGGAACAGCGGGTCGAGGAATTGACTCTGGTCGGTGATCGAGTCCACGCCCGGCGCATCCGCGTAGCGGGCCTGGATGACCTTGTAGCGCTGCGGGTCCTTGGGCTGCACGTGGAACGAGGCGTTCAGCGCCGATTCGGTGCCGATGGCCAGCATCTCGGGCTGGTTGGCGAACATCTGCTGGTACTGCTGCCACGCCTTGGCCTGGCTGACGTAGTACTTGTTGGCGACGTCGTCGTCATTGTCGAGCATGGTCCCGAGGTCCTTGCACAGGGTGTCCTGGCAGTTCGGGTCCTCCTGGGACTGGTCCAGCGTCAGGTTGATGGTGATCTCGACCTTGTCGCCGTAGAGCTCGCGCATCTGGTCGGTCATCCGGGCGACGATCAGCCCCGCGCCGAGCAGGCACAGCGAGATCGCGGTGGTCAACACCATGGCCACCGTCATGGTGATGTTGCGGCGCAGTCCGCGGAAAATCTCGGAGAACATGTGTCTAGGCTCTTCTCACTTCACTCGGGCGGGGTCGCGGGTCGACGCGGGCGGCTAGCGACCGACGCCGTAGACGCCGCGGGCCTCGTCGCGGATCAGCTCCCCCAGCTGCAGCTCGATCACCCGCCGGCGCATGGAGTCGACGATGGAGCTGTCGTGGGTGGACATCAGGACGGTCGTTCCGGTGCGGTTGATCCGTTCCAGCAGCAGCATGATCTCGGTGCTCGTGTCCGGGTCGAGGTTGCCGGTCGGCTCGTCCGCCAGCAGCAGCAGCGGCCGGTTGGCGAACGCGCGCGCGATGGCGACCCGCTGCTGCTCGCCGCCGGACAGCTCGCGGGGCATGCGGTTGGCCTTGCCCTCCAGCCCGACGAGTTCGAGCACCTCGGGCACCACCCGGCGGATCACGTTCTTCGACCGGCCGGTGACCTCCATCGCGAACCCGACGTTCTCCGAGACGGTCTTGTTGTTCAGCAGCCGGAAGTCCTGGAACACACATCCCAGCCGCCGACGATGCCCGGCCACCTTGGAACTGCGCATCTTGCCCAGGTCCTTGCCCGCGACCTGGATGCTGCCGGAGGTGGGCCGCTCCTCGCGCAGCAGCAACCGCATGAACGTCGTCTTACCGGAACCGGACGGGCCGATGACGAACGCGAACTCCCCCTTCTCGATGGAGACGGTCACGTCTTTCAGGGCCGGTCGGGTCGACGTCTTGTAGCTCTTGGTGACGTTGGACAGGTGGATCACGAGACTCGACTCTACCTGCCCGAAGCGTTATCGCGGCGTTACCAAACCCGCGCGCCGGGGCGGTTCGTCCGTCACCTCCCGGCGAGGGCGGTTAGCGCCTCGGCATGGAGCAAACCGTTCGTGGCCAGCGCCGATCGTGAACCCGGCCCGATCGGAGCACCGTCGGCATCGGTGAAACTCCCCCCGGCAGCTATGACGATGGGTCCGAGCGCCGCGAGGTCCCAGAGCGAAAGCTCGGGCTCACCAGCCACATCGACGGCCCCTTCGGCCACCAGCATGTAGGAGTAGAAGTCCCCATAGCCGCGGGTGCGCCAGGCGCGGCGGCTGAGACGGCGCGCGGCCTCGCCGCGTCCGGCGTCCTCCCACGCGCGCGGCTGGGCGATCGACAGCGACGCGTCGGAGATCTGCGACACGCCCGACACCCGGCACGCCCGATCCGCCCGGGAAGCGAACCTCGTCCACGCGCCGGACCCGGCGCTCCCCCACCAGCGGCGCATCAGGGCCGGGGCGGACAC
>CAZIIX010000242.1:0-1909 GCA_964539345.1 uncultured Actinomycetes bacterium
CGCTGCGTCGCCCTGATCAGCGCGAGCGCCGCAGCCGCGATGATGGCGGCCCCCAGCACTGCCAGCACGAGGATCGGCCCCTGCCGGACCGTCTCGCCCAGCACGAGGATCCCCCACAGGATCGACACGGCCGGGTCGAGCAGCGTGATGCCGGGCTGCGCGGCGACGAGGGTCCCGGCATGCAGCGCCGCCTGGACCAGGACGACGGAGCCGACACCGGCGACCACCGCGCCGTAGGTCTCCCATGCGGTCAGCAGACCGACCGCTCCCCCGTGCATCAACGCCGACATCGCCATCTTCATCAGCGACGCGGCGAGGCCGAAACCGCTGCCGGACGCCGCCCCGAACAGCGCGGCGCGGGATCCGCGTGGCCCGAAGCGCCCGATCAGCAGCAATGTGGCGATCACGGTCAGCGCCGCACCCGTCGCCAGGACGGCGATCACCGGCGCGGTGTGCTGGGCGTCGCCGCCGGTCGGGGCCAGCACGGCGATCATCAGCGCCAGCCCGGCGGCCATGGCGACGGCGCCCAGCCAGTCCCGGCGCCGCAGCGGGTGGTGCAGCACCCATGCCCCGAGCACCAGGGTGGCCGGAAGCTCCAGCACCAGAACGGGTTCGACAGCGGTGAGCGTTCCGATGCTCAACGCCGAGGCCTGCAACAAGAATGATCCGAACATCGCCAGCACGCCGACCAGCCACACCGGCTGACGCACCAGCTTCAGCAACAGTCGCACCCCGAACCGCCGCCGTTCCCCCTCGCGCTTGTTCGCCTTGCGCTGGAAGACGCTCGAGACCGCGTTACAGCCCGCGGCGAGGACCGCGAGCAGCAGGCTGAGGACGTTCATCGCCGCGCCGGCACGGTGTGGCCAGCACCGCACCTACGATCGGTGGAGCCGACATCCGCGCCCCGGCAGGCGCTCTCGCCCGCGCCCGGGACGGCGCCGGCGTCACCGGAGCCCATGTTCGTGCAGCGGGCCGAGGGTCCATCCCTGCCGTTGGCAGTGTTCGAGCAGTGCGGGCAGCACCTGGACGACCTCGCGGGCGGTGCCGGGCGGTGCCGCGGCGTTCGAATCGTGCAGCAGCACGGTGTCGCGACCGTGCACCGCATCCAAGAGCCTGCGAGCGACGGAGCCCGGGTCGGCGTCGTTGCGCCATTCGCGGCCGTCCACGTTCCAGAGCACCGGGCGCAGCCCCAGGCGCAGAGCGACCGCGAGGCCGACCGACGTCAACTCACCGTGCGGGGGTCGCCAGAACCGCGGCGGCTCGTCGGCCAGCGCGCTGATCAAGGCGTGGCAGCGGCCCATGTCGGCCGCGATGTCCAGTGGTCCGCGCAGCAGGTGTCGCCGGTGGGTCCAGCCGTGCATGGCGATCTCGTGGCCGGTGGCGACGATGCGCCGACCCAGATCGGGGTACCGGGCGAGTTGCTCGCCGAGCACGAAGAACGTGACGTGCACTCCGTGGGTCGCCAGTTCATCCAGGATCCGTGGCGTGAACCGCGGGTCCGGCCCGTCGTCGAACGTCAACGCCACGTGGTCCCGGCGTCCGATTCCGGACAGGCCCGGCAGCAGGCATCGCCGCAACGGCCCGATGGCCGACACCGCGGGCAGGCCGTTGGCGACGGCGATGAGGGGTATGACGCAGCCCGTGCGCTTCACGTCGACCGCCGCGCCAGCGCCATCACGTGCGTCAGCGGATCCCGGGAATCGTGCTGCCGCGGATCTCCGTGCGGGGCGTCGGCGCGGCGGACGGTGCCGGGATGAACCTCGTCATACCTGCAATGGCGCGGCCGACAATCGTTGTCCCGCAATGCGGATACTAGTTGTCGCCGGCCCCTGACCCACCGGGCGAGTCCGCTGCGGTCCAGTGTCGCGGCGCTGATCCTGCCGTGCCCGGGCAGCGGCCGGTAGATCAG
>CAZIIX010000242.1:2009-4129 GCA_964539345.1 uncultured Actinomycetes bacterium
TTGATCAGGATGATGTGCGAATCGGCCGGCCAGCCGAGCGCATCGCGGGCGGCGCGGCGCGTCGGGGGCGCGTGGAACTCCGTGCGCAGCGGAGGGTCGACGACTGCGACCCGTCGCGCGCCGTAGTCGCGCAGTGCCCGGGCCGACACCGCGGTCGGCGCCAGGGTCAGGTCGACACCCGGTGAGACCCAGTAGGGATGCGCGCCCGGATCCACCAGCAACGTCACCACCGGAGCATGGGCACGGTCGTGACTGGCCAACCTGCCGAGCGCCTGGCTGGCCAGGTTGTACGTGGAGACGATCACGTCGGGGTGGAACATGTCGATCGCATCGGTCAGCGCGGTGTCGAACCGTCCCGCACCCAGCTCGGTGACCTTCTCCAGCGGTGCGGGCCAGCGGCGCCAGAACGACATCGCCGCGCCATACAGCCACGGCGCATGATCGAGCAGGCCACGGTAGGTGCGCACCAGGCGGTCTCCCGCGGTCCCGGTCACGTCCACCAGGTCGAGCACCCACGTCGTTGCTCCGGTGGCGCGGGCGCGGCGGGCGATCTCGGCGGCGGCCTCGTTGTGCCCCGCGCCCATACCGGCGGTCACGAACAGCAGCCGGGGCGAGTGCACGTGCGCGGTCGACATGCCCTGCGTCTACCCGCGTGGGGGCCGGGTCAATCGATGGCCGGCAACCGGTTCGAGCCGGACTCACGACAGATTTCTCCAGGGACCCCGTTATGAATCCGGTCGAGCCGGGTAGCTGCGTGGTGACAGATGTGAGCGGGCACCGGTCGGGCATGCGCGCCACGCACAGGTGCGCGGAGCTATGCCAGTCCCGCGCGTATCGGATCTTCCGGAGTGGATCTTCCGGGATGCACGGGCTGCGTTCTGCGGCTGCGTCGTGCAGCAGTGGATGTCGGCGGCGCCCCTTACCCCTACGGCACAGGAGGCGGTCGAGATGACAGATTCACACGCACGGTCCGCAAGGACGCGCCGGGGGATGCGCAGACGCGTGCTGTTCGCGCCGCTCGCCGCGCTGTTCGCTGCGGCGCTGGTCACCCTCGGGCTCACACCGGTGGCCTCGGCCGCACCCTCGTCCGGGCCGACGCTGACGGTGAGCCCGTCGACCGGCCTGAGCGACGGGCAGTCCGTGACCGTCACGGGGTCGGGCTTTCCGAACAACACCAATATCTACGTCGTGGAATGTGCTGCGGGCACGTTGAACATTGCGGGCTGCAAGGTTGCCGGAGTGCAGATCCTGACCGCGACCGACCACGCCTTCACCGTGACGTACCAGGTCGCGGAGTCATTCAAGACCACGGATTGCACGAAGGATCACTGCGTCATCCAGGCCAACGCCGGAACCACTGCCGACGCGCCCCGCGGGACGTCGAGCGTGCTTCAGTTCGGGGAGGCATCGCCGCCGACCTCCACATCCGGCAACGAGACGACCACCACCACGACCACACAGACGACAACATCATCGTCGACGACGAGTTCGTCCAGCACCGAGTCATCCACGCAGGCCTCGTCATCGTCGACGTCGGGGTCCTCCAGCACCGAGTCGTCGCCCATGACGACGTCATCGCAGGGCTCGTCCTCGACCGGCTCGACGGAGAGCACTACCACGAGCAGCACGCCGCAGGAGACGACCGCGATCGAGGTGCAGGATGCGTCCGGCAGCAGCCCCGCGATCACGGTCAGCCCGTCGTCCGGGCTCAGTGACGGCGACACGGTGACGGTCAGCGGATCGCACTATCCGGCGAACACCCAGGTCTACGTCGTCGAGTGCGCGAAGAACGCGTCCGGCGCGTCCGGCTGCAACGTCGGCGGGGTCCAGGTCGCGCAGACGGACGGGTCCGGGTCGTTCACGGTCTCCGGGTTCGCGGTGGCGCAGTCGTTCAAGGACACCGACTGCACGCAGACGGCCTGCGTCATCCAGGGCAATGCCGGAACCACACCCGATGCGCCGCGCGGCACCTCCGTCGCGCTGCAGTTCGGCGCGGCAGGGTCGTCAGAGTCGTCGACCTCGGCATCGACCGGTGGCGGCAATGGCGGAACGTCCGGCACGTCACCGACCATGACGATCGGCGCCAGCTCCGGGCAGCTCGCATCCACCGGCACCCCGGC
>CAZIIX010000243.1:0-4071 GCA_964539345.1 uncultured Actinomycetes bacterium
CATGCCTCGACGCTACAACATGAAACAATCCTTTCGCAAGAGTTCTTTCATGTATGACGGAGGGTCATGGGCAACGGTGGTCTGGGTGCTTTCTCAGGCCTCGCCCGACCTAGCCTCGCCCGACCTAGCCTCGCCCGACCTATCCTCGGCGGACCTATCCTCGGCCGGCCCGTCGCCCCGCACGGCGCGCCGCAGCTTCGGCAGCCGCTCGGACAGCGCGCGCTCCACCCCGCGGGAGGTCGGGTGGTAGTAGTCGACGCCGACCAGCTCGTCCGGCGGGTACTGCTGCGCGGCGATGCCGTCGGCCAGCCCGTGCGGGTAGACGTAGCGCTGCGCATTGCCCAGCCGCTTCGCCCCCGCGTAGTGCCCGTCCCGCAGCGCCGGCGGCACCGACCCCGCCTTGCCCGCGCGCACATCGGCCAACGCCTGATCGATCGCGGTGATGACGGCATTCGACTTCGGCGCCGCGGCCAGGTGGATCGTCGCCTGCGCCAGGCCGATCCGCGCTTCGGGCAGCCCGACGAGCTGCACCACCTGCGCGGCGGCGACGGCGGCCTGCAGCGCGCTGGGGTCGGCCAGCCCGATGTCCTCCGAGGCGTGCACCATCAGCCGGCGGGCGATGAACCGCGGGTCCTCCCCCGCCTCGATCATGCGCGCGAGGTAATGCAGGGCCGCGTCCACGTCGGAGCCGCGGATCGACTTGATGAACGCGCTGATCACGTCGTAGTGCTGGTCACCGGCCCGGTCGTAGCGCACTGCGGCCCGGTCCACGGCCCGCTCCACCGCGGCGAGATCGATGACGATCGGCTCCGCGCCGGACTCGGCCTCCCCCGGCCCGGTCTCCCCCGGCCCGGTCTCCCCAGATTCCGTGTCGCCGGCCTCGGCCACGTCGCGCCAGGCTCCGGCGGCATCCGCGCCGGCCGGCTGCTCCCCCGCCACGGTGTCCGCCGCGGCCTCCAGTGCGGTCAGCGCGCGCCGGGCGTCCCCGCCCGCCAGTGCCAGTACGTGCGTGCGCGCCTCGTCGGCGAGCTCGAACCGGCCGGCCAGCCCGCGCTCGTCGGCCAGCGCCCGGTCGATCAGCGCCGCGATGTCGTCCTCGGACAGCGGCTCGAGCTGCAGCACCAGCGAGCGGGACAGCAGCGGGGAGACCACGGAGAAGAACGGGTTCTCCGTGGTCGCCCCGATCAGGATCACCGTGCGGTCCTCGACGGCGCCGAGCAGCGAGTCCTGCTGGGTGCGGGAGAACCGGTGGATCTCGTCGATGAACAGCACGGTCTGTTCCCCGGTGCGCCGCAACGACTCTCGCGCGCCGGCAATGACCTCCCGCACCTGTGCCACGCCGGCGGACAGCGCCGACAGCTGCGCGTAGCGCCGGCCGACCGCGCTGGCGACCAGCATGGCCAGCGTGGTCTTTCCCGTGCCGGGCGGGCCGTAGAGCAGCACGGACGAGGCTCCCCCGCCCTCGACGAGGCGGCGCAGCGGGGCGCCCGGGCCGAGCAGGGTCTGCTGCCCGACCACCTCGTCCAGTGTGCGTGGCCGCATCCGCACCGCGAGCGGGGCCTGCGGATCGACGGGGCGGTCGGCGGGGGCCCCGTCATACCCGCCGTCATACCCGCCGTCATGCCCGGCGGTCGGGGTGCGCTTGCCATCGCCGGCACCCGGCGGCGGGGCGAAGAGCGCGTCGGTCGTCACAGGCACCATTGTGCTGGTTCACGGCGCGGGACGTCTGCTGCCCCCGGCGAGCCCGGCGCGGGCGGGTGAGACGATGGGCGCACGATCGAACGCCGAGCAACGGGGGGACCATGACGGACCGGGAAGTGCTGACCTGGGATCTGGTGGGGGTGGCCACTCGCGCCCTCGCCCAGGAGGTGGCGGACTCGACGTTCACGCCGGACATCATTCTCGGGATCGCGCGGGGCGGGCTGATCCCGGCCGGGGCGATCGCCTACGCGCTGGACTGCAAGAACCTGTTCACGCTGTCGGTGGAGTTCTACACCGGGGTCGAGGAGCGGCTGGACGTGCCGGTGATGCTGCCGCCGTTCCTCAATGCCGCGGACCTGACCGACAAGACGGTGCTGATCGTCGATGACGTGGCGGACACCGGCAAGACGCTGGAGCTGGTGCGTGATTTCTGCTCCGGGCATGTGGCCGACGCTCGCACCGCCGTGCTCTACGGCAAACCGCATTCGGTGATCACCCCGGACTTCGTGTGGCGGGAGACCGACAAGTGGATCAACTTCCCCTGGTCGACGCAGCCGCCGGTGGTCTCCCGCACCGGCGTGGTGGATGCGTGAGGACGCGACAGTGCCTGCCCGCCAACGGGTATGACGGTGGCTCTGGGCCGGTGCTGATCGTCTGCAGCGGCCTGATGCTATAAACGGCTGTGCGTTCGATATGGCAAACGATCGTGGCCCGGCTGGGCCCGGAGCTCGCGCGTGACATCGCGCTGGTCTGCCTCGCCGACGGCATCGTCGGGCTCTCGTTCGGGGCCATCACCGTGGTGGCCGGGCTGCCGATCTGGCTGCCCATGCTGCTGTCGGTGGTGGTCTTCGCCGGGGCGTCGCAGTTCCTGTTCGTGGCGATCATCGCGGCCGGGGGCAGCCCGTGGGCGGCCATGGTCGCCGGGCTGCTGGTCAACGCCCGGCACCTGCCGTTCGGGCTCGCCCTCGGCGAGAGCATCACCGGGAGGCTGGTCACCCGGCTGCTCGGCGCACAGGTGATCATCGACGAGTCCACCGCTTTCGCGCTGTCCCAACGGGATCCGGCGCGCCGCCGCGCCGCCTTCTGGGGCTGCGGCATCGCGCTGTTCGCTTGCTGGAACGTCGGGGTGGTGATCGGCGCCGTCGGCGGGGCGGCGATCAGCGACACCGACGCGCTCGGGCTGGACGCGGCGTTCCCCGCGGTGCTGCTCGCGCTGATCATGCCCTCGTTGGCCGACCGGCGGGTGCGCTTCGCCGCGATCGTCGGCGCGGTGGTCGCGGTGGCCGTCACGCCCCTGCTGCCAGCCGGGCTGCCGGTGCTGCTGTCCCTGGTCGCGCTGCCGCTGGTGCTCATCGGGCGGTTCTCCCGCCGGGCCGAGATCGCCGAGGAGCGGCCGGGCGCACCGGTCGACGGGGCGACGCCGGACGACCGGTCCGCGGCACACCGCGATCGGCCGAGCGCCGCCGAGGAGCGGTCGAACGTTTCCGAGGAGCGTCCGCGATGACGGCCATCGTCATCGCCGGGGTGCTACTCGGACTCGGCACCTACGCCTACCGCATCGCCGGAGTCACGCTGACCTCCCGCATCCGGGTCTCCGACCGGACCAAGCAGCTACTGGCCGGATCGTCCGTGGTGCTGCTGCTGGCGCTGGTCGCGACCGCGACGCTCTTCGACGGCAATGACATCGCGGGCTGGGCGCGGCCGGCCGGTGTCGCGGTGGCCGGGGTGCTGGCGTGGCGCAAGGTGCCGTTCGTGGTGATCGTGCTGGCGGCCGCCGCCGTCACGGCCGGGCTGCGACTGATCGGCGTGCCGTAGCCAGCGACGGGCGGCCCTCGGTTCCGACCGGGCGCACCGCCCGGAACGGCCGGGCCGCCGGAACCTCCGTCATACCTAGTTAGTAACCGCCGTCATACCTGGTTACTGCTCGCCCGCCGGGGCCGCGCTGATCGGCGCATCTGCTCCGGCTGCCGCAGCCGACCCCGCCGCGCTCGGCTGCTTGGGCTTGGCGTCCACCCCGGCCTCCTTGCGCTGCGCCGCGGTGATCGGGGCGGGCGCGCCGGTCAGCGGGTCGTAGCCGCCGCCGGACTTGGGGAACGCGATGACGTCGCGGATGGAGTCGGCGCCGGCGAGCAGCATGACGATGCGGTCCCAGCCGAACGCGATGCCGCCGTGCGGGGGCGGGCCGTAGGCGAACGCGTCCAGCAGGAAGCCGAACTTCTCCTGCGCTTCGGCCTCGGACAGGCCCATCACCGCGAACGCCCGCTGCTGCACCTCGCGCGAGTGGATACGGATCGAGCCGCCGCCGATCTCGTTGCCGTTGCAGACGATGTCGTGCGCGTAGGCCAGCGCCGAGCCGGGGTCGGTGTCGAA
>CAZIIX010000244.1:0-1200 GCA_964539345.1 uncultured Actinomycetes bacterium
AGCTAAGCCCTTCAGCGCCGATGGTACTGCGCGGGCCACCGCGTGGGAGAGTAGGACGTCGCCGGACAAATTTTCCTCGAGGGAGGTTGCACGCTATTGATAGCGAGCGACCTCCCTCGAGGCTTTTCGGCATCAGTGTCGCGGTAGGCTGCCGCGATCGCCATCTCGACGTTGTCAGCAGGAGTACACATGACAGGCGACCACGGGCGCCCACCCTCGTCCGACGACCCGCGCCGCAGGCGCGATTCGGACGGACCCGATGACCGGCACGGCCCGCGGCGGTCGCGCCCCGGCGACCGCGGCCCGCGTCACGGCGGCCGGGCGCCGCGCCGGGAACAGGACGTGGATGGCGGCTGGGCCGCCCGACGCCGCGCCGATCGACAGGACCGGACCGACCGTCAGGATCGCCCGGACCGTCCGGATCGACAGGACCGGGCCGACCGTTCGGATCGCGCCGATCGCGAGGGCCGTCCGGATCGTGCCGGCGACCGCTCCCGGCGGGACGGCGGTCAGCGCGGTGGGCGTGGCCGGCCCTCCGGCGGTCGTGACGAGCGTGGGTATGCCCCCCGGCGGGACAGGGACGACCGCGGCAGCCGCGGCGAATCGCGCGGCGGGCGGCGCGAGTCGGGAGGCGGTCGCAGCCGGAACTCCCCGGCCGGTCGTCGGCCACGCGAGGATGACCGCGGTCGGTACCCGGACCGGCGCGGGCGGGGTCACGCCGAGGACCGGCGCGATACCGGTGCGCCGCGTGCCGATCGCTCCCCCCGACGCCCGCGCCCGGAGGATGGCGCTGGTCCCACACGGCCCGGTCGGCAGGACCGGGCCGAACGGGCACCGCGCGATCGGCGCCGCGACGGCGACCAGAGCGACTACCGCAGCGCGCCGCGCGACCGCGACGAGCGGCGGGTCGGCAGTGGTCGCCGCGACGGTGACCAGCGCGGATACCGCGGCGTGCGCGACCGGGCCGATCGAGCGCCGCGCGACAGCGGGGAGCGTTCGGGCCCACCCCGCCACCAGCGCGACCTCGCCGACAGCCTCGGGCTCGGCCTGCCGGCGGCCGATGACCGCGGCCAGGAGCACGGGCACCGACACGACCGCGGATCCCGACACGACCGCGGACCCCGACAAGAGCGCGAGAGGCGCCCGGACGATCGGCGGCGCGAGGGCCCCGACCGGGGCGCGGACCGGGACCGGCCCGGC
>CAZIIX010000244.1:1300-4048 GCA_964539345.1 uncultured Actinomycetes bacterium
CGATCCGACGGGCGAACCAACCGGGGACCCGGCCGACGACCGCCGCGAGGAGCGCCCAGGCGAATGAGGACGACCGCAATGGAGGACCTGTGACGATGTCCGCGACATCCGCTCGGCGACGGGCGGCGCTGGTGACCGAGTTCGACGCGCTGCTGGTCGATCTCGACGGCACCCTGGTGCTCGCCGGCCAGCCCATCGAGCACGCCGCCGAGGTGATGACCCGCGCCCGCGAAGCCGGAGCGCGCCCGGTCGTCGTCACCAACAACGCATCCCGGCACCCGGCCACCGTCGCGGCACACCTCGCCGATCTGGGGATGCCGTTCGACGCTGCCGACGTCGTCAGCTCGCCGCTGGCCGCCGCCACCCTGCTGGCCGCCTCGCTGCCGACGGGCGCCCCCGTGCTGATCCTCGGCGCGGACGCGCTGGCCGACGCCATCGCCGATGCCGGGCTGACCCCGGTGCGCAGCGCCGACGACGAACCGGTCGCCGTCGTCCAGGGATACAGCCCCGACATCGGGTGGCGCGACCTGGCCGAGGCGTGCATCGCCATCCGCGCCGGCGCGCAGTGGGTCGCGACCAACTCGGACACCACGCTGCCCACCGACCGCGGCCTGCTCCCCGGGAACGGCGCCTTGATCCAAGCGCTCGTCGCCGCGACCGACCAGCACCCCACGGTCGCGGGCAAGCCCGAGCGTCCGCTGCTCGACGCCGCCGTGCAACGCTGCGGAGCCACCCGGCCGCTGGTCGTCGGCGACCGGTTGACCACCGACATCGCCGCCGCCGTCGCCGCCGGGATCCCGAGCCTGATGGTGCTCACCGGCGTCAGCACCATCGACGACGTGCTCCGCCTGGCCCCGCAGGACCGGCCCGACCACATCGGGACCGACCTGCGCGGACTGGTGGACCCCGATCGGTGCGTCACGGTGGCCGACTATGACGACGATCCGGCGCTGCGCGCGGCACTACGGACGCTCCCACCCCGGTGACGAACCGGAAGGGCCACGGCGCGCGGGCCGCCCGGACCCGTGCCGGCGCGGCACCGCGGCCGCCCGGACCCGCAGCGGGCACCACGACACCTGCCGCCCGCACCGGCGATATCGCAGGTCGCCGTGCTGCGTTACCGTAAGACCATGCTGGACACCCCGCCGCCGCACAGCCAGGAGGCTCCCACCGCGGACGCCGGCGCACCGAACCAGGCACCGAACCCGGCACCCAGCCCGACTTCGGAGCCGACGCAGCCCACCGACGCGCTCGCCCCGCAGGACGGGCTCGAGCACGTGCTGGGTGACCTGCGGACCATCGACACCACCGACCTCGCCGACCAGCCCGAGGTCTACGAGCGGATCCACGCCGCGCTCGCTCGCACCCTCGATGCGACGGTCGACGGCCAGGGCGACTGAGGTGGCCGTGCCACGCTTGGACACCGAATTGGTGCGCCGTGGACTGGCGAGGTCACGCACCCACGCCGCGCGGATGATCACCGCCGAACGTGTCGCGGTCCTCGGCCGGCTCGTCACCAAGCCAGCGGCCCAGGTGACGCCCGACGACGCGATCGGAATCGCCCCGGCACGCGGCGCCGGCCGCGCCGGCGGACCCTCCGGCGCCACCGACTGGGCCTCGCGCGGCGCCTGGAAGCTGACCGGCGCACTGGACACCTGGCAGATCGATGTCACCGGACGCCGCGCGCTGGACGCGGGTGCCTCGACCGGCGGCTTCACCGATGTGCTGCTCGAACGCGGGGCCGCGCCGATCGCGGCCGTCGACGTCGGCGCCGGCCAGCTCGACCCCCGGCTGGCCGCCGACCCTCGGGTGCACGTCCTCGACCGCACCAACATCCGCGAGCTGGCCCCGGCCGCCGTCCGCCGCCTGCACACCGCCCTGGGCGGGCCCGCGCAGATCGTCGTCGCCGACCTCTCCTTCATCTCGCTGACCCTCGTGCTCCCCGCCCTGATCGCCTGCGCCGATCCGGACGGCGATCTGTTGCCCATGGTCAAACCGCAGTTCGAGGTCGGCAAGGGGCGGCTCGGGGCGCACGGCGTGGTGCGCGACCCGGCGCTGCGGGCCGAGGCCGTCACCCGGGTCGCGGAGGCCGCCGCACTGCTCGGATGGGGGCTGGCCGGCGCGACGGCGTCATCGCTACCCGGACCGGCGGGGAACGTGGAGTACTTCCTGCACCTGCGGGCCGACGCGCCACGGGACGCGGCGCAGCGCCAGACGCTGGTCGGCGACGCGGTCGAGAAGGGGCCGGCATGACCGAGCGTCGCATCCTCGTCGTGGCGCACACCGGCAGGCCCGACATCGAGAACGTGGTCAACCACGTGCGGGACCGGTTGGGAGCCGCCGGCATCGCACTGGTCGGTCTGGACCCGGAGGCCGACGAGCTCGGCCTGACCGCCGTCGATGGCGCCGACATCGAACTCGTCCTCACCCTCGGCGGCGACGGGACGCTGCTGCGCGGCGCCGAAGAGGCGCGGGCGGCCAACCTGCCGGTGCTGGGCATCAACCTCGGACGCGTCGGGTTCCTCACCGCCACCGACGCCGAACACCTCGACGCCGCCCTGGACTGCGTCATCGCCGCCGACTACCTGATCAGCGACCGTATGACGGTGGATGTCGTGGTCGAGCACGGCGGCCGCGAGGTCGCCTCCGGGTGGGCGCTCAACGAGGTCAGCGTGGAAAAGGCCACCCGGGAGCGGATCCTGGACGTGGTGGTCGAGGTCGACGGGCGCGGCGTGTCCGCATTCGGCT
>CAZIIX010000245.1:0-4036 GCA_964539345.1 uncultured Actinomycetes bacterium
CCGCCGAGCGCGTCGGCCTTCTTCACGTCGCTGAGCAGCGCGCGCGTGTCCTCGTCATACTCGATCGATTGCAGCGCCACCTTGACGATGGTCAGCCCGCGGTCGGACGTCCACTGGTAGCCCTCTTCGACCGCGTGGCTGAGCGACTGCGCGAAACCGATGGCGTCGCCCTGGATCTTCGCGATGCGATTGCCCTTGCTCGGGTCATTCGTGTAGTGCGAGAAGGCCGCGGCGAGGCAGCCGACCACCTCGTTGAACAGTTGGCTGGCGGCGTCATTGTCGAAGTCGGAGAAGTCGAAGACCTGCGGCGTGCGACCGTAGTAGGACACCGGAACGAACTGCTTGAGCAACAGGATCGGGTCGACGATGCGCAGCGTGTAGGTGCCGCGGGTGATGGCACCCACCTGGGCGCCGAGATAGGCGTCATCCCAATAGATCTCGGACTGCGTGCCGAAGCGGTTGTTCGGGATCTCCTTGAGGTTCACGTAGAACGCGAGCTGCTCGGCGCCCGGCTGCCCGCCGAACTTGAAGCGCTCCCACGAGGTCTTCAGCGTCGGACCGAAGATTCCGTCGCCGGCGAACAGCGACTTCGAGTTCTGATCGTCGGACGACCAGATGAATCCGCCCGGTTCACCGACGAAGCTGGTCAGCGCCCCGTCCTGGAACGTCATCAGACCGTAGCCCTCCGGGACGACGATCTTGCTGCCGTTGGTGATGATGTGCTCGGATCCCTTGGTGTTGGAACCGCGGCCGGCGTTCTGCCCCTGGGCCACGGCGGGGAAGATGGCCGCGGTGGGTGCCAGGCCGGGCGGCGGGGTGAGGAAGTCCTTCCATTGATCGGCGAACATGCCGCCGACGGCTCCAGCAAAGGCCTTGATGAATCCCATGAGGTACCTCCGAGAAGTCGCTGACGCTACGCGCGAGGGAGCAGGCCGTCACCCGTGGCGGTCCACGAAGCAGTTTCGATCACATGCGTGGTCACATGCCGTCTTGGTGCGCAGAACTATACCCAACGGCGCAAGAGTGAGGGTTGTACCGCGACGCGAGGACGTCACCCCCAACTGCCCGGAGGTCCGATCAGCAGCAGCACCGTCATGACGACGACGACGGCCAGCACGAGGCAGATCACCAGGATCGCCGGATGGGTAAGGAACCAGCGCAACAACCGGTCCAGTCGGGTGTGGTCCCGCGGATCGTCGGTCGTGGTGCGTCGCCAGTCGCCGTCCAACATCGCGCGACGCTCCAGCCAGCGATCGAACGGGATGGTGGCGTACGGGATGACGGCGGTGGCGACGGCAGCGACCACCAGGCGGAACCGCCAGCGCTGATTGACGCCGACGAGCGCCGCGATGAACGCATAGGCGAGGAACGCCAGGCCGTGAACGGAGCCGGCGATCAGCACGGCGACCGGGATGTCGAAGCCGTACTTGAGCACCATGCCGCTCAGCAGCAGCGTCCAGGTCACCGTTTCGGCGACGGCGACGACGCGGTAGAACGAGCGTGGGGTGAGACGGGTGGGGGCGGTGGCAATAGTTGTCACGACACCATCCTGTCAGGGACGGCAGGCGGGCGCGTCCATCGAAAGGTTGAGATGGGGCTTCCGTCGCCGCGTCCGCGGTCTCTACAGTGGCGCCGTGGAGTATGACGAGGTTCGTGCGCTGCGCGAGCGGCACCCGGCGTGGCGGCTGCTTCGCACTCACAACGCTGCGCTCATCCTGTCGTTTCTCGGCACGTTCTTCGTCGAGCAGAACCGGGGCGCGTGCCCGGCGAGCCACGTCATCGGTGCGCTGGACGACCACCTCTATGTCATCAACACCGAGCATCCGTTGGACGAGGTCGGCGACGGCGACGCTGCCGCGGACAGTGCCGCGCTCGACGGGTCCGACTCCGGCGCGCTGCGGTATCCGAAGGAGCCGCGTGCCTACCTGGAGGACTGGTCCGCGACGGAGGCCGGGTTCCTGCGCAGCTCCTACCCGCCCGGTGACGAGGAGGCGCACTACGAGGTGACGCCGGCGTTCGAGAAGGCGTATTCGTGGCTCATATCGCTGCGCGGCCGCGCATTCGTCGGCACCGAGTCGCGACTGCATACCGTCGTCGAGCTGCTCCGCCAGATCGTGCACGGCACCGAGGACGACCCGGAGGCGCGGCTCGCCGAGCTGCGCCGTCGGCGTGCCGAGATCGACGAGCAGATCGCGGCCGTCGAGGCCGGAGACCTCGTCATACTGGACGCCACGGCGGTCCGGGACCGGTATCAGCAGTTCTCCAGCACGGCACGCGAGCTGCTCGCCGATTTCCGCGAGGTGGAGGACAACTTTCGCATGCTGGATCGCGCGGCACGGGAGAAGATCACCGGGTGGGACGGGTCCAAGGGGGAGCTGCTCGCCGAACTCGTCGGCAGCCGCTCGGAGATCTCCGGATCCGACCAGGGCCGGAGCTTCCAGGCGTTCTACGACTACCTGCTTTCGCAGTCGCGGCAGGAGGAGCTCGCCGATCTGCTGCGCAGGGTCGCCGAGATCGACGGCATCGATGCGGACGAGCGGATGCGCGGCGTCCACCATGACTGGTCGGAGGCCGCCGAACGCACCCAGCGGACCGTGCGGCAGATCTCCGAGCAGCTGCGCCGGTTCCTGGACGACCAGGTGTGGCTGGAGAACAGGCGGGTGCTCGACCTGGTGCGCAGCATCGAATCCGCGGCGCTGCGAGTGCGCGACGCCCCGCCGGACCTCGGGCTCGAAGTGGACGGGTTCGGCCTCGACATCGCCCTGCCGTTCGAGCGCCCGCTGTACCGCAGGCCCGCCGAGGCGACGGTGGACAGCACCATCCCCGACCTCGACGAACCGGGCGTCGACACCGCATCACTGTTCGAGCAGGTCTTCGTCGACCAGGCGAGACTCGCCGAGCAGATCCGCTCGCTGGTGCGACCGCGCTCTACTGCCCTGCTGTCTGACATCATCGACATGTACCCGCTGGAACGAGGAGCCGCCGAGATCGTGGGATACCTGGCGCTGAGCGAGGACGACATCGAGATCGAACTCGACGAGGACGGCGTCACACGGCTGGAGTATGCGCACGCGACGCAGCCGGACCTCACCCGCCGCGTGACGCTGCCCGCGGTCACGGTGCGGCGGCGATGACGGACCAGCACGCCATCTCGAGCGCCATCATCCGGCTGATGCAGGGGGTGGTCTACCGGGAGTCCGACGAGGACAGCTACCTGACCCTGCAACGCACCCCGGGGCCGGTCCGCGACCACTTCGCGCAGATCGGCGTGGACGTCGTCATCGACGATGCCGAGGGCTACGCCTACCTGCGGTCGCGGCCGGAGGTCGAGGGCGAGCCGCCGCTGCCGAGGCTGATCAAGCGCCGCGCGCTGTCCTACAACGTCAGCCTGATGGTGGTGCTGCTGCGCAAGCGGCTCGTCGAGTTCGAGACCGCGGACGGCGGCGGGCGACTGGTGCTCACCACCGAGAACATCGTCGACATGATGCGCGTCTTCGGCTACGAGTCGACCAACGAGGTCAAGACGGTCGACCAGATCGAACAGACGATCAAGAAGGTGGCGGACCTGAAGTTCGTCAAGCAGGTCCGCGGCCAGCCCGGCCACTGGGAGGTCCGCCGCATCATCAAGGCCTACGTCGACGCCCAGACGCTGGCGGACTTCGACGTCAAACTGCAGGAGTACGTCGGCACGGATGGCGCCGATGAGTGACGGACTGTTCTCCTCGGTGCAGCTCGAATCCGACCACCGGGCCGGCTACCGACTCCGCCGCATCGAGGTCTATAACTGGGGAACGTTCGATCGGCACGTCTGGACGTTGGAGCCGGCCGGCGAGACCGCGCTGCTCACCGGCGATATCGGATCCGGGAAGTCCACGCTGGTCGATGCCGTGACCACGTTGCTCCTGCCCGCTCACAAGATCTCGTACAACAAGGCGGCCGGGGCGGACTCGCGGGAGCGGTCCCTGCGCTCCTACGTCGAGGGCTACTTCAAGTCCGAGCGCGCCGAATCCGCCGGGCGCTCGAAACATGTCGGTCT
>CAZIIX010000246.1:0-3974 GCA_964539345.1 uncultured Actinomycetes bacterium
CCTGGCACGTGCCGCACTTCGAGAAGATGCTCGACGACAACGCGCTGCTGCTGCGCGTCTATGCCCACCACGCGCGGCTCACCGGGTCGGCGCAGTCCCGCCGCATCGCCGACGAGACGGCCGAGTTCCTGCTGCGCGAGATGCGCACCGACGGCGGCAGTTTCATCGCGTCGCTGGACGCCGACACGGGCGGCGTCGAGGGCCTGACCTACCGCTGGACCATCGACCAGCTGCGCGACGCGCTGCGCAGCACGGATGAACCGGGTCGACAGCGCCCGGACGCACCTCGACCCGCCGGTCCGGACGAGCACGACGATCACGACGAGCGCGACGGACGCACCGAGCACGATGAGCTCGACGCGGTGCTGGCCGTGTTCGGGATCGACCCCGACAGCCCGGACCCGGAGGGCCATGTGCTCCAGCTGCGCGCGCACGACCGGGACGAGGCCTGGCTGGGCGACATCCGCGCGCGGCTGCTGGCGGTCCGTGACGAGCGCCCGCAACCGGGCCGGGACGAGATCGTGGTGCTGCGCAGCAACGGCCTGGCCATCGCCGCGTTGGCCGAAGCGGGCGCCGCGCTCGGCCGTCCGGAGTGGGTGGCGGCCGCCGACCGCGCCGCCGACGCCGTGATCCGCACCCTCGGCCCCTCCGACCGCGACACCGCCGACCGCGATATCTCCGACCGCGATGCCTCCGACCGCGATGCAGCCGACCGCGCCCCGGACTCCGCCAGCGCCACCACCGCCACCACCGCCACCGACACCGTCGGTCCCGGCCGCGCCGCGCCGTGGCGACGCAGTGCACTGCAGGGCGTCGCCGGCGCGGGCCACGGGCAACTCGCCGACTACGCCGCCTTCGCCGGCGCGCTGCTCGCCCTGCACCAGGCCACCGGGGACACCGCGCGGCTGGAGGCTGCCAGCGCGTTGCTGGACGCGATGATCGACCGGTTCACCGACGAGGAGGGCCGCTGGTTCGACGCGCCGGCGCCGGCCGAGAACGACGGACCGGCCATCATGCGGCCACGGGATCCCACCGACGGCGCGGCGCCGTCGGGGATGTCCTCCGCCGCCGACGCGCTGCTCACCGCCTCGGCCCTGACCGGATCGGATCGTTATCGCCGCACCGCCGAGGCGATGCTCGCCGGCGCGGGCTCGTTGATACTGCGGTATCCGCGGTCGACGGGCTGGCACCTGAGCGTGAGCGAGGCGGTTGCTGCCGGGCCGCTGCAGATCGCCGTCTCCGGCGCGGCGGGTGAGCGGCGCGACGTGTTGGAATCCACGGCGCGGAGCCTGGCGCCCGGAGGCTGCGTCATCGCCGTCGGCCGTGCCGATGAACCCGGCCGTCCGCTGCTGGCCGACCGGCCCGGCATCGACGGCGCCGCCGCGGCGTACGTGTGCCGCGGATTCGTCTGTGACCGGCCGGTGGCAACGGCCGAGGAATTGACCGAGCTGCTCTCTCGTCGACCGGCTCGCTGAGCGACTCGTCGACCGGCAGCCCGCCTGTTCAGTACAGGATCAGCCAGATCGCCACACAGTGGCACGTCGCCGCGGCCGTGACGCAGGCGTGGAAGAACTCGTGGTACCCGAACGTGCGCGGCCACCCGCGCGGGCGACGGGTGGCGTAGAACACCGCGCCCACCGAGTAGAGCAGACCGCCGACGCACATCAGCACCACGGGGGCCACGCCCGCGCCGACCAGCAGCTCGGGAACGACGAAGATCGCCACCCAGCCCAGTGCCAAGTACACCGGTACACCGACCCAGCGCGGCGCCGTCGGCCACAGCATCTTCAGCGCCACGCCCGCGACGGCACCCGCCCACACGATCACCAACACGGTGGTGGCGGTGCGCATCGGCAGCGCCAGCACGGCGAACGGGGTGTAGGTGCCGGCGATGAACAGGAAGATCATCGAGTGGTCCGCGCGCTTCATCCACTTCCGGGCGCGCGCCGCCACCCAGTTGTGCCGGTGATAGGTCGCGCTCACACTGAACAGCCCCACCACCGTGATCGCGTAGACCGAACACGCGATGGCGGCGGTGGCGTTGACGGTGGCTGCGGCGAGCGCAATCAGCGTGATGCCCATCGCCACCGCGACGGTTGCCGAATAGAAGTGGATCCATCCGCGCGCCCGCGGCTTGACGTGGGTGAGGACGGGCTCCGGGCGCTCCAGCGTCGCCGTGGTGGCGGCCGGTCGCGCGTCGGGAACGGGGGATGGGTGGGTCACCCCTCCATACTGGACTACGAGACGCCGTCACGCGCACCCGAGCGCGTGAATGTGTGGGCGAAAACTCGTGACGGGGCGGGATGCCGCTGTCGAACGCCCCGGCACAGTAATGTCGGCGCTGTGCGAATGCCAGGACTGGTCTACCGGCTCTACGAGCGGCGCCTCGCATCGCGCCTGTCCCGCAGCGACATGCCGCACCACGTCGGGGTGATCCTGGACGGCAACCGCCGCTGGGCGCGCAAGGAGGACCTCGCCAGCGCGGCCGAGGGGCATCGCGCGGGTGCCGCGCACATCGCCGACCTGCTCGGCTGGTGCTCCTCGCTGGGGATCGACATGGTCACGCTCTGGCTGCTGTCGACGGACAACCTGCGCCGCGAGTCCGCTGAGCTGGCGCCGCTGCTGGGCATCATCGCGGACGTCGTCGATGACCTCGCCGCGCCGGGGAACTCGTGGAAGCTGCGCATCGTCGGCTCGATGTCGATCCTGCCGGAGGAACTCGCCACCCGACTGGCGGCGGCCGAGCTCCGCACCAAGGACCGCAGCGGCATCGAGGTCAACGTGGCGATCGGCTACGGCGGGCGGCAGGAGATCACCGACGCGGTGCGTTCGCTGTTGCGCTGCCGGGCCGATGACGGAGCCACGCTGCAGCAGATCATCGACGATCTCGACGTGGAGGCGATCGGGCAGCACCTGTACACCTCCGGCCAGCCGGATCCCGACCTGGTGATCCGCACCTCGGGCGAGCAGCGGCTGTCCGGTTTCCTGATGTGGCAGAGCGTGCACTCCGAGTTCTGGTTCTGCGACGCCTACTGGCCCGATTTCCGGCGGGTCGACTTCCTGCGTGCGTTGCGCGACTACGCCGCTCGGCACCGGCGTTTCGGCGAATAACGGGTCGGGTGGCGCCGGCGTTCACAGCTGATCCACACCGAATTGCCACGGAAGGTCCCGGCACGTGTGATGCTGTGGGTGTGGGGTCGCAGGACGTTGGCGCGGCGCCGCGGTACGGCCGCGCGCTGCGGCCGGCGGGGCGGCGATCGGGCCAGGAGCGGAAGGAGCGTGCCGGTGGGTGCGACGCAAGCACGGTTGCTGGTCGTCGATGACGAACCCTCGTTGCAGGACGTGGTCGCGACCTCGATGCGTTTCCTGGGGTACGAGGTGGGCGTGGCGAGCACCGGGCGGGACGCGGTGCGGCAGGCCACCGAGGACCACCCCGACCTGATCATCCTCGACATCATGCTCCCGGACTTCGACGGACTCGAGGTGATGCGTCGCGTCCGCGCCGCCGGCGTCGACTCCGGGGTGGTGTTCCTGTCCGCCCGCGACACACCGGCCGACAAGATCGCCGGGCTCGCGGCCGGCGGCGACGACTACGTCACCAAACCGTTCGGGCTGGAGGAGCTCGCCGCGCGGGTCTCCGCCGTGCTGCGCCGGGTGCGACCGCACCACGACGATGACGAACTGCTCGTCGTGGCCGACCTCGAACTCGACAACGCCACCTACGAGGTGCGCCGCGCCGGCAGATCGATCGATCTGGCCCCGACCGAGTACAAGATGCTCCGGTACCTGATGATCAACGCCAACGTGGTGCTCTCCCGCCAGCAACTGCTCGACGCCGTCTGGGGCACGGACTTCTACGGGGACGACTCGGTGGTCGCCACGTACATCTCCTACCTGCGGCGCAAGATCGACACCGAGGGTCTGCAGCCGCTGATCCACACCCATCGCGGGTTCGGCTACGTGCTGCGCGGGGA
>CAZIIX010000247.1:0-3934 GCA_964539345.1 uncultured Actinomycetes bacterium
TCGTAGCCGTGGCAGAACGGGCAGTGGACGACGCCGCGCCCCCACTGCTCGGCCAGCCCATCGATCACCCGCAGGTCGTCGGCCACACCGGTTGCCGCGACCACCCGCCGCGCGACCACCCGGACCTCGTCACCGATCTCGACCAGGAACCCGCCCTCGTCGGCACGGGACACCCGGGTGACCCGGCCGGCAAGCACCTCACCGCCGTACCGCCGGAGCTCGGCGCGGCCGGCGGATGCCAGCTCCGCGGGTGGCACGCCGTCCCGGGTCAGGAAGCCATGCAGCTGCCCGGCGGCGGTATTGCGCGGCTCGCCGCTGTCGATGACGATGACCGACCGGCGCTGCCGGGCGACCTGCAGCGCGGCGGCCAGGCCAGCGGCCGCGCCCCCGACCACGGCGACATCGCAGAACCGCACGGCGGGACGGGATGCGGCAGGGGTCTCGGCATGGGATGCGGCACCGGGTGCCGCACGGGACGTGCTCCGGGATGCGGGACTGCTCATGCGACCGACCCTACCGACGCCTAGCGAATTATGAGATGCTCCTTGCAGTATTAGCAAGATCGACCATGACGGAGGTCCGTGTGCCCACGCTGTCCGAGATCGAGGACGTGGTCCGTACTCGGTTGCGCACGCTGCGGACCACGCTCGGCCTGTCGCTGGACGACCTCGCGGCGCGCACCAACCTGGGCGCGTCCACGATCAGCCGTATCGAGACCGGCAAGCGCGCCATCAGCCTGGACGTGCTGCTGCCGCTCGCCACGGCGTTGCATGTCGACCTGGACGCGCTGCTCGACGTCGGCGACGATGACGACGTCGTCATCCGCCCGCGACCGGACGGCTCCGGCGGTCGCACCACCTGGCTGCTGAGCAGGCCGACCAGCAGCACCACCGCCGTCAAGATGCGGCTGGCACCGACCGGCGCCCCCGCCCCGCAGAAGGTGCATCCCGGCCACGACTGGTTCTTCGTGCTGGAGGGCACGGTCGGGCTGCACCTGGGGACGCGGCACATCGTGGTGCAGGCCGGCGAGGCCGCCGAGTTCGCCACCATGACCCCGCACGCGCTGGCCGCGCTGGACGGGCCGGCCGAGCTGATCATGATCCTCGACCGGGAGGGCAGCCACGCCCACGTGCACGGCGACGCTGGTTCGGCCGGCGGCGTCAGAAGTCCTGCCCGGTCTCCGGAGCGGCCGCGCCGACCGGGCTGATGCGGCTGATGTGCAGGTGGCGCACCAGCCGGATACCGGGGCGGATGAGCAGTTCCGCGCTGCCGATCACGAACAGCCAGGTGCCCACCGTGACGGTCGACTCGTGGAAGAACAGGAAACTGCCGATCAGGAACCAGATGCCGATGAGCAGGTCGTTGACGATGGAGGCGACCTCGTAGCGCTTCCGGATCACCAGCTCGGTGCGACCGATCCGCACGTCGATGCTGTCGCCGTCCCGCGCGCTGCTCACAACGGAATGGTAGGTCCCGACGGGCGGCGGCGCAGGTCGCGGATCGGCACGAACCTCCCACGCCGCGGCGCGCCGTCACGTGCCGCCGCCCGCCGTCACCCGGCGGGCATCAGCCGTCCGCGCAGCCGCTCCCACTCCAGGTGCAGCCACGGGGTGAACCGCTCCGGCTCGTTGGCCAGGTCCTTGTCGAGCTGCTCCGGGGCGACCCAGGCGATCTCGGCGATCTCCGTGGCATTGGGGTGCACCTCGCCGTCCACCGTTCCCACGAACACCCAGCAGAGCTCCCGCTCGGAGCCGGCCGCGCCGAACCGGGCGTGGTAGCCGAACTTGTACACGTACTCCAGGTCGACGACCACGCCCAGCTCCTCGAACAACCGCCGCGCCGTGGCCTCCGTCATACTTTCGCCGCGCCGCGGGTGGGAACAGCAGCTGTTCGCCCAATAGCCGGGCCAGAGCCGCTTCGTGTCGTGTCGGCGCTGCAGCAGGATCCGCCCGGTCGCATCGACCAGGAACACCGAGAACGCCCGGTGCTGCATCCCCTCGCCGTCATGGGCGTCGGCCTTGGTCGCGAACCCGACCTCGGTGTCCTCGTCATCGACGAGGATCAGCTCCTCGCCCTCGGAGGAGACGACCGCATGACCGTGCGTGTCACGGTGTGGACTGCTCAACGGAGACCTCCATCGCTTCGAACCCGGCGTCCCGCATGGCGGTGGCGACCCGGCCGGAGTCCTCGGGGCACAACGCGATGACGGCCCCGCCGCCACCGCCGCCGGTCAGCTTCGCGCCGACCGCACCGTGCCGCCGCGCCAACTGCACCAGCTCCTCGATCTGCGGACTGGAGACCTGCAGCGCGCTGAGCTGGCCCTGGCCGACGTTCATCAGCTCGCCCAGCAGCGTCAGGTCACCGGCCTCCAGCGCATCCGCGGACTGCAGGGACAACGAGTCGATCGTCGAGAAGATTCCCTCGTACAGGCCGGGCTGCTGCTGCCACATCTCGCGCACCCGCGCGACCGTCTTCGCCGTCAGGCTCTCCGTGCCGGCCAGGCCGATCACCATCGGCACGGGACCGCGCACGTTGAGGTTGCGGATCAGCGTCGGCGTGCCCTGCTCGGCGTTGCCGCGGCGGAACAGGATCGTCCGGCCGTAGGTGGCCACCGTGTTGTCGATCCCCGACGGGGTGCCGTGCGCGATCTTCTCGCACTCGTACGCGAGCGTGCACACCGCCTCGTCGGTCAGCCCCAGCCCGTAGTGCCGGTTGACGGCGCGCACGATGCCCACCGCCAGCGCCGCCGACGAGCCCAGCCCGACCGCGCGCGGCACGTTCGGCTGCACGTGGATGCTCATCGACCGGCCGGCCAGGCCGAGCTCGCCCAGCACCAGGTTCAGCAGCGCCAGGAACGAACCGGGGCGGGCGGCGGACGGGTGCATCCGCTGTTCGACGCCCCAGCGCGGCACGATCAGGCTGATGCCGTCGTCGGCATCCTCCACCCGGGCGCGCATGGCCAGTGCCAGCGGGGCGGCCACCGCGTGCCGGCCGTACACCACGGAATGCTCCCCGGCGATGATGATCTTGCCGTGCCCGACCGCGTACTCGTCGTCGTGCCGGGTCGCGGCCCGACCGGGGCCGAACTGGCCGGCGGCGACCTGCCCGGTCGGCGTCTGCGGGGCGGCCCGGCGGGCGATGCGCAGCTCGTCGATGATCTCCTGCGCCTTCCACACCTTGATGTCGCCGTCGTCGAGCAACCGCTCCACCACGGTGTCGAAGATGTCCGCCTCGGCGCCGGCGGTGGCGGTGACCGAGCGGGCGTGCAGCGTCATGTGCCCCTGCTGGATGCCGTCGGTGGCCAGCGCCTTGAGCGCGGAGAAGTTCTGCGCCAGGCCGACGGCGGCCATCACCTCGGCCAGTTCGGTGGCGGACTTGACGCCGAGGATCTGGTGATTGAGCCGCACCGCCGGGTTGGACATGAGCGAGCCGCCGACCACGCCGACCTTCATCGGCATCTCGATCGTGCCCACCAGGTCGCCGTCGGCATTGGCCGTCCAGCTGGTCAGCGACGTGTAGGACTTGCCGCGGGCGGCGTAGGCGTGCGCGGCGGATTCCAGGGCGCGCCAGTCATTGCCGGTGGCGATGGCGACGGCGTCGACGCCGTTCATGATGCCCTTGTTGTGCGTGGTGGCGCGGTACGGGTCGACCACGGCCAGGTTCGCCGCGGCGATGATGCCGTCCCGCACCTCCTCGCCGCTGCTGGTCTTCGTGGCGAGCCGGTCCACTCCGATGACGACCCGCGCGGAGGCCAGGGCGCGGTCGGACAGGTTGGACAGGATGCGCATCAGCACCCGTCCGTCGGTGATCGTCTCGACCAGGGAGGCGACCCCCTCGCACATGGTGTTGACCAGGTTGGCGCCCATCGCGTCGCAGGTGTTGACCAGCAGGTGCACCACGACCATGTCCCGGCCGCCGTCCGGGGCGGGATGCA
>CAZIIX010000248.1:0-3893 GCA_964539345.1 uncultured Actinomycetes bacterium
CGCTCACTGTTCCTCCCCGAGGATCTGCGGCACGCGGAACCGCCCGGCCTCGGCGGCCGGAGCCATCGCCAACGCCTCGTCGGCGGTCAGCCCCGGTCGGACGACGTCCTCGCGGAACACATTGACCAACGGCACCGCGTGCGAGGTCGGCTCGACATCGTCCGCGGCGATCTCGGAGACGGCGGCCACCGAGTGCAGGATGACGTCGAGTTGCTCGGCGTAGCGGTCCAGTTCGTCGTCGGTCACCTGCAGGCGGGCCAGCAGCGCCAGGTGCGCCACCTCATCCCTGCTGATCGCCGGAGGGGTCGCCGCGGTGTCCGCGGCGCCGCCTGGATCGCCTGGATGGTCAGTGCTGGACACGGTTCTCCTTGCTCCCGCCTACCGGCCGGGCGGGTTCGTCTCGGCCCAATCCTAGGGCGACGGGTGCTGCGCCGCAGCGTCCGGCCCGGCGTCCAGCAGGACGCGGAAACCGGCCTCGTCGAGGATGGGCACGCCCAGGTCGACGGCCTTGTCGTACTTCGACCCGGCGCTCGCACCGGCGATGACGAAGGATGTGTTCTTCGACACCGATCCGGCGGCCTTGCCGCCCCGTTCGATGATCGCCGCCTTGGCCTCGTCGCGGGTGAAGGCCTCCAGCGACCCGGTCACCACCACGGTCAGGCCCGCGAGCGTCTGGTCGGGCTTGTCGGTGGCGTCGTCGGCCATCGTCACCCCGGCGGCACGCCACTTGTCGACGATCGCGCGATGCCACTGCTCGCCGAACCAGTCGATGACGGAGGCCGCGATGGTGGGGCCGACGCCGTCCACCTCGGCGAGCTCGGCATGCGCACGGTCGGGCGCGTCCTTGGCGGAGCGTGCCACGGCCTCGATCGCCTCGAGCGATCCGAACCTCTGGGCGAGGGCGCGGGCCGCGGTGGGGCCGACGTGCCGGATCGACAGCGCCACCAGCACCCGCCACAGCGGCTGGCTCTTGCTGCGGTCCAGGTGCTCGAGCAGCGTCCGGCCGGTCTTCTTCAGCCCGCCCTCCTTGTTGCGGAACAGCTCGACGGTGAGCAGATCCTCGGCGGTGAGGTCGAACAGGTCCCCCTCGTCATGCAGGACCCCGGTCTGCAGCAGCGCGGTGGCCGCCTCGTAGCCGAGCGCATCGATGTCGAAGGCGCCGCGCCCGGCCAGGTAGAACAGCCGCTCCCGCAGCTGCGCGGGGCAGGAAGGCGCGTTGGGGCAACGGATGTCGACGTCGCTGTCCTTGGACGGGGCGAGCGCCGTGCCGCATTCCGGGCAGTGCGTGGGCATCACGAACTCGCGTAGCTCGCGGCCGGCGCGCAGATCGGTGACCGGGCCGAGCACCTCGGGGATGACGTCGCCGGCCTTGCGGATCATGACGGTGTCGCCGATCAGCACACCCTTGCGGCGCACCTCGTTGGCGTTGTGCAGCGTGGCCCGGCTGACAGTCGATCCGGCCACCAGCACCGGTTCCAGGACCGCGTACGGGGTCACCCGTCCGGTGCGGCCGACGCCGACCTCGATCGCGGTCAGCACCGTCATGGCCTCCTGCGGCGGGTACTTGTAGGCGATCGCCCAGCGTGGCGCCCGGGAGGTCGATCCCAGCCGGCGCTGCGTCGCGATGTCGTCGACCTTGACGACCAGGCCGTCGATCTCGTGCTCGACGTCGGCGCGGTGCTCACCCCAGTACTCCATCCGGTCGAGTACCTCGGCCGCCGAGTCGACCACCAGGTTGTGGTCGGATACCGGCAATCCCCAGGCGCGCAGTCGCTCGTAGGCCTCGGACTGCCGCCCGATGTCGAATCCGATGCGCGCGCCGATGCCGTGGCAGAGCATGGTCAGCGGGCGCTGGGCCGTTATCGCCGGGTCCTTCTGCCGCAGCGATCCGGCGGCCGAGTTGCGCGGGTTCGCGAACGGCGGCTTGCCGGCCTCGACCAGCGAGGCGTTGAGGTCGGCGAAGTCGGCCAGCCGGAAGAACACCTCGCCGCGGATCTCGACGAGTTCGGGAATGTCGTGGCCGCCGTCATCGCGCAGCCGGGAGGGGATGTCGGCGATAGTGCGCACGTTGCGGGTGACGTCCTCGCCGACCCGGCCGTCGCCACGGGTGGCGGCGCGCACGAGGTGGCCGTTCTCGTAGACCAGGTCGACCGCCAGCCCGTCGATCTTCACCTCGGTGAGCCAGGACACCGGCCCGCCGGCCTCCGCGGCCGTCCGGGACAGCCAGGCGGTCAGGTCGTCGGCGGAGAACACGTTGTCCAGGCTGAGCATGCGCTCGAGGTGCTCGACCGGCGAGAACGCCTCCGACACGCCGCCACCGACCTGCTGGGTCGGCGACTCCGGGCCGACCAACTGCGGGTGGCGCGCCTCGAGGTCCTGCAACTCGCGGAACAGCGCGTCGAACGCCGCGTCCGACATCGTCGCCTCGTTGCGCTCGTTGTAGTAGCGGCGCCGCGCCTCGACGATGGTCTCGACGAGCTCCGCGTGCCGGGCGAGCGCGTCCTCCGGGGTGCCCGGCGGTGTCGCCGTCACCGCTTCGGGCGCGGCTCCGGCCTGCGGGTCACGTGCTGGTGTCACTCCACGAGCCTAGCGAGCACCCCTCACGGCGTGTCACCACGCGCGATGGCGCGCCGGACCGTGCTGCGACCGAGCCGCGACCGTCCCGCGACCGTCCCGCGACCGCACCGGACCGCGCTGCGACGGCACCGTGGTGCCCTGGTCGGCGGCGGCGTCCGCGCGGCCTGCAACAATGCTCAGGTGCGCCGCATCATCCAGTCCAAGAAGCTGCAGAACGTCCGCTACGACGTCCGGGGGCCCATCCTGCGGGAGGCCCAGCGGATGGAGGCCGAGGGCCACAAGATCCTCAAGCTCAACGTCGGCAACCCGGCCCCGTTCGGTTTCGAGGCTCCGGAGGCGATCGTCGCGGACATGATCCACCACCTGCGCGAGGCGCAGGGCTACTCGGACTCGCGCGGCATCTACTCGGCGCGCACCGCGGTGGCGCAGTACTACCAGTCCCGCGGGCTGACCGAGACCACGGTGGAGGACGTCTACATCGGCAACGGGGTGTCCGAGCTGATCACCATGGTGCTGCAGGCGTTCCTGGACAACGGCAACGAGGTGCTCGTGCCGGCGCCGGACTATCCGTTGTGGACCGGCCAGGTCACGCTGTCCGGCGGCACGCCCGTGCACTACCGGTGCGACGAGGCCAACGGATGGAACCCGGACCTGGCCGACATCGAATCGAAGATCACCGAGAACACCTGCGCGCTGGTGATGATCAACCCCAACAACCCGACCGGGGCGGTCTACAGCGAGGAGACGGTGCGCGGCCTGGTGGACATCGCGCGGCGGCACGACCTCGTGGTCTTCGCGGACGAGATCTACGAGAAGATCGTCTTCGATGACGCCGTCCATCACCATGCCGCGACGTTCGCCGGTGACGATGTGCTGTGCCTGACGTTCTCCGGGCTGTCCAAGGCCTACCGGGTGTGCGGGTACCGGGCCGGCTGGGTGATGATCTCCGGGCCGCGGGAACTCGCCGCGGACTTCCTGGAGGGCCTGACGCTGATCGCCAACATGCGCATGTGCGCGAATGTTCCTGCGCAGCACGCGATTCAGACCGCCCTCGGCGGGCATCAATCGATCGAGGAGCTGATCGAGCCGGGCGGCCGGTTCTACGAACAGTCCATGCTCGCCCACCGCATGCTCAATGCGATACCGGGAGTGTCCACGACCAGGCCGCGCGGCGCGCTGTACTGCTTCCCGCGGCTCGACCCGGAGGTGTACCACATCAGCGATGACGAGGAGTTCGTGCTGGGCCTGTTGCGCGCCAAGAAGATCCTCGTCACGCACGGCACCGGATTCAACTGGTTCGAGCCGGACCATTTCCG
>CAZIIX010000249.1:0-1379 GCA_964539345.1 uncultured Actinomycetes bacterium
GGTGCAACCGATCGGCAGATGCGCTACGTCCATGCGGTACGGGGCAGCAGGCACTGGTCGGCGCGGGTGAGGCACCGAGGACGCGAGGAGGACGGGGCATGAGACGGATCATGGCCGCGGCCGCCGTGGCCGGGCTTGTCAGCGCACTGGCCGGCTGCGGAACCGGCCAGGCCCAGCCCGTTGCCGGCGGATCGGGCCAGGCCCAGCCCGCCGGATCGGGCCAGACCCAGCCCGGCACCGGGTCAGACCAGACCCAGCCGACCGAGTCCCGGATGGCCTGGCAGCAGATCCCCGCGCCGCCCTTCACCCCCCGGTCCGGCGCGGTCGCCGTCTGGACCGGCAGCGAGGCGCTGTTCTTCGGCGGCGACGACGGCCCGACCTGCCCGCCCGCCGCGGATTGCGCCGCCCCGACCCCGCGGGCCGACGGCGCCGCGTACGACCCGGCGGCGAATAGCTGGCGGGAGATCGCCGTCGCACCCGAGCCCATCCGCGACTACAGCGCGCACCAGATCGTTGGCGACACCATCTACGTGTGGGGCACCGAGGACCTGCTCGGCTACACGCCGGAGACCGACAGCTGGCGCACCTTCCCGATCCCTGACGAGGCGCCCGACATCACCTACGCGGCGCTGGCCGGCGTCGGCAGCAATCTGATCGCCGTCCGCGGCGAGCGCCACGCCGGCGACCCCGCCGGTCACATCCTCGACCCGTCCACCGGCGACTGGTCGGCGTTGCCGAAGGACCCCCTCGGCCCCACGTTCGGCAGGACGGCGGTGAGCATCCCCGGCGGTGTCGTGCTGCTGGCCCACGACCTGGTGCCGAGCCCGAACAGCGAGAAGCCGTCGGTGGTCCGCGCCGCGGTCCTGGACGGCACCACCATGACCTGGAAGCAGCTCCCGGACAGCGACCTCCTCGGCGAGGGCGTCATCGGATGGAGCGGCACGCACGTGGTGATCGCCGGGCTCGGCGGGGCCGACGGCGGCCAGGTCAACAACTGGGGCCGCATCGTGCCGAACGGAGGCACCCTCGACCCGGCTACCGGCGAGTGGAGCACGTTCGCCGACGCGCCCGAGATCGACTACCAGGCCATCCAGGACGGGCAGCAGTGGCCGGTCGCCGCGGTCGGCGGACGATACGTCGCCACCTCCGGATTCGTCTATGACGATGTCTCCGGCGAGTGGACCCCGCTCACCCCGCCCGCGGATGGCCCGGCGCGGCCCGGCGACGCGGTCTGGGCCGGTAACCGGCTGCTGGTGGTCGGCGGCCTCACCGCCGTCCCGGACGGCACCGAGGCGGGCGCGATCCCACCCGCGCCCGACCGGGTCTCCGGCGCCTGGATGCTGACGCTGTCGCCGTGACCGCGCGCGCAGGAGCGGCTG
>CAZIIX010000249.1:1479-3892 GCA_964539345.1 uncultured Actinomycetes bacterium
CTCCGGCGCCTGGATGCTGACGCTGTCGCCGTGACCGCGCGCGCAGGAGCGGCTGGTCGCCAGAGGCAACACGCCCGCCGATTGACCGTTCAATGATGCGCGATAGACCTCAGTGGAATAGACAATCCGCAATTATTGACGTATGGCCGCGAAGATGACCGCCGGTGCGCTGCTACGGATGGCGCGCGCCAGGAGTGGTTTGTCACAGGCAGAGTTGGCCGAGCGCGTTCATCAACATGCGACCCGCATCCAGGCCGCGGCCGAATCGGCTGGCGTGAACGTGCTCGGGCTGTTCGGCAGCGCGGCGCGCAAGGAGGACCGCGCCGAGAGCGATGTTGACTTGCTGATCGACGTGCCGCCGGGGGTCGGCCTGTTCGCGCTGGGCAGGTTGGAGGCGGAGCTGCAGCGGCTGTGAGCCGAGACGATCGGCAGCGGCTTGAGGACATCGCGCACGCGTGCCATGTCATCCGACAGTACATTTCGCACGGCGATCTCCGCGAGGGAGTTGTCTTTGATGCAGTGCGGATGCGGCTGGTCAGTGACGGTGAGCGCGCCGGCGGGTGAGCAGCAGGAGGCCCGCGCCGGCTGCAGTCAGCAGCAGTCCGATGGTCAGCGGCGTCGTCATATCCGGGCCGGTGCGCGACAATTCGGTGACGATCGTCGTCGAGGACGGGTCGGCCGGGTCGGGGTCCCCTGCGGGGACGTCTGCGGTGCTCGTCGTGGGCGGATCCGCCGGTGTGGTGACGGGCGAGGACTCGGTCGGCGTCGGCTCGGTCGGCTCGGTGGGATCGGCAGGCTCACTGGGTGTCGTCGGGGCCGGCTCGCTCGGAGTCGTCTCGTCGGTCGGCACCGTGCAGTCCGGCGCCTCCCCGATGACGATGGTGGAGATCAGCTCCCCGTCGCTGCCGCGCTCCCATCCGTTGCCCTCGACCAGCGGTGTTCCGGGCTCCGGCCACGCGACGATCACGACCTCGTCACCGGGCTTGATGCCGGTCAGGTCGTCGGCGGGCTCGCCGTTCACCCCATACTGGTACCCGGCCACGGCCTCGTCATCGCCGATCTCGACGGTCGGTGCGGCGACGGTGCCGTCCGCGAGGCACTCCTGCTCGACGGTCGGCGCGGGCAGTGGCACGCCGACGACCTGGTAGATCGTGCCGGAGAACGTCACGTCGTCGTCGTCCAGGTCGCCGGCCGCGCCGAAGTCCGCGTCATGTGTCCAGGTCAGCGTCTTGTAGCCGGGCACACTGAACGACCAGCTGTCGGTGGCCGCGTCATAGCTGAATCCGGGGTCGGACGAGGTGACCGCGACCGGGTCGCCGTTCTCGTCGATGATCGGGTTGTCGGTGGCGCTGTCGACGACGGCCGGGTCGGCGCTGACGGTCTGGTCCTGCAGGTCGAGTATTGCGAGGTTCGTCAGCGAGGCGAGCGCGGAGATGTCGGCGATCCGGTCGTTGCCGAGGTAGAGGTACTGCATGCCGGGAACGTGGGCGGCGATGGCGGCGGCGCCGGCGCTGGTGATGGCGGTGTCTGTCATCCACAGCGTCGTCAGCCCGGGGATTCCGGAGGCGATCGCGGTCAGTCCGGCGTCGGTCACGTTGGTCGAGCCCAGGACGAGCGACTTCAGGCCGGTGAGGCCGGCGCCGATCGCGGCCGCGCCGGTGTCGGTGACGGATGTCCGGGCCAGGGCCAGGTAGGTCAGGCTGCCCATCCCGGACGCGATGGTGGCGGCGCCGGTGTCGGTCACGCGGGTGGCGCCGAGCCGCAGATACGTCAGGTCGGGGAAGGCGGTGACGAGCGTGGCCACGCCGGTGTCGTCGATGACCGTGTTGTAGTCGAGATTGAGATCGGTGAGGTTCGCCAGCGCGCCGGCCTGGCCCGCCAGGTAGGCCACATCGGCGTTGTCCAGGTCGTTGCGGGCCAGTTCCAGGCGTACGAGGCCGGTCAGGTACTCGATGCCGGTGAGGTCGCTGATTCCCCTGTCGTGGGCGGACAGGGTCGTGAGACCCGCCGCGTCGCCCTCGGTGAAGGAGTCGCCGGCGGAGTTGCCCAGTTGGGCGTTGATGGCGTCGCGCAACCCCTCGTCCGGCATCTCCGCGGCGGTGATCGGGTCGGCGGGGGCCGCGCTCGCGGCCGGCGCCGCGGCCACCGACAGCCCCACGGCCAGCAGCGCTGCGCCGGCGACCGCTGTCAGCCGTCGCCAGCCGCGCCGGGATGGTGGGGCGGAGATGGTGGTGGTCGTCGACATCAGTCGGATCCCTTTCGCCAGATGGTACGGAACGCGTATGCAGCGCCGCGCGTCGGAACAGGCGCGCGAGCACACGCGCCGGACACGATCGTGGCTACCGTAGGAGCCGTCATTACAGCCCGGTGAAAGTTGGCTTAAAGTGCGCTGAAATGCGCGGGGTCGCGGACG
>CAZIIX010000250.1:0-3886 GCA_964539345.1 uncultured Actinomycetes bacterium
ATTTCGTGGTGGCGCACTTCCACTACGTGCTGTTCGGCACGATCGTGTTCGCCACGTTCGCCGGGGTGTATTTCTGGTTCCCGAAGTTCACCGGGCGGTTCCTGGACGAGCCGCTGGGCAAGCTGCATTTCTGGACGACGTTCCTGGGCTTCCAGGGCACGTTCCTGGTGCAGCACTGGCTGGGCAACATGGGCATGCCGCGCCGTTACCCGGACTATCAGCCCACCGACGGATTCACGTTCCTGAACACGTTCTCGTCCATCTCGGCGTTCGTACTCGGTGCGTCCATGCTGGTGTTCGTGTGGAACGCGATCCGGTCCTGGCGCTACGGCGAGGTCACCACCGCGGACGATCCGTGGGGCTACGGCAACTCGCTGGAGTGGGCGACCTCGTCCCCGCCGCCGCGGCACAACTTCACCGCCCTGCCGCGTATCCGTTCCGAGCGGCCGGCGTTCGACCTGCACCATCCGTGGATGGCCGAACGCCTCGTCACCGAGGGTCCGCACTCGCCCAAGCGTGAATGGCAGCCGATCACCCAGGAGGAGATCGACGACTACATCGCGAAGAATCTGGAACATTCGAGCTGACAATGGCAGATCCCGGGTCAGGCGCCAGGCCGATCCGGACCACGGTGCTGATCTCGGTCACCGGTGAGGACCGCCCGGGCGTCACAGGCGTGTTGTTCACGGCACTGGCGGCGCATCGCGTCGAGGTGCTCGACGTCGACCAGGTCGTGGTCCGTGGGGTGCTCGCGCTCGGCGTGACCGTCGCGACCGATGCGGACCCGGATTCGGTGCAGGAGACCGTCGAGCAGGCGATGGCGACCGTGCACATGACCGTGCGGGTCACCGTGTGCGGCCCGACCGACGCGGACGAGGCGGAGCGGGCGGCGACCCATGTCGTGGTGGTGCTCGGTCGGCCGCTGCAGGCGAGGGTCATCGCCGAGCTGGCGCGCCGGTTCGGCGAGCTGGGCATCAACATCGAGACGATCCGTGGTGTCGCCGACTATCCGGTTACCGGGCTGGAACTCGGCGTGCGGGCCGCGGACGACGACCGGCTGCGCACCCTGGCCGCGGAGGTGGCCGCCGCCCGCGCCGTGGACATCGCCGTCGACCGGGTGGGACTGGGGCGGCGCGCCAAGCGGCTGATCGTGTTCGACGTGGACTCGACCTTGATCACCGGCGAAGTCATTGAGATGCTCGCCGGCCGCGCCGGCCACCGCGCCGAGGTCGAGCGGATCACCGCAGCCGCCATGCGTGGCGAACTCGACTTCGAGGCTTCGCTGCGTCAGCGGGTGGCGCTGCTGGCCGGCCTGGACGCCGCCGTCCTCGACGAGATCGGCCGCTCCCTGGAGCTCACCCCCGGGGCGCGGACGACGGTGCGCACGCTGCGCAGGCTCGGCTTCCGCTGCGGCATCGTCTCGGGCGGGTTCACCCAGGTCACGGCGCACCTGATGGACGAGTTGAGACTCGACTTCTGCGCCGCCAACACCCTGGAGGTGGTGGACGGGCGGTTGACCGGGGGACTGGTCGGACCGATCGTCGACCGGGCCGGCAAGGCGGAGGCGCTGCGCCGCTTCGCCACAGAATCGCGGGTGCCGCTGAGCCAGACGGTGGCCGTCGGGGACGGTGCCAACGACATCGACATGCTCACGACGGCCGGTCTGGGGATCGCCTTCAATGCGAAGCCGACCGTGGCGCAACACGCGGATACTGCGCTGAACCAGCCGTTCCTTGATGCGGTGCTGTTCATTCTGGGCATCACCCGGGACGAGGTGGAGGCCGCGGACGCCGCGGATGCGGCGACCGTCGCGCGCCAAGCGTCGCGGGTGGTGTCGGATGGTGCCGGTGCCGGTGAGGCTGCCGTTGCGCCGGGTGCGTCGGATGGTGCCGGTGCGGCTGCCGTTGCGCCGGGTGCGTCGGATGGTGCCGGTGCGGCTGCCGGGACCGCGCCGAGTGCCGCGGTCCTCGCCAATGGCGGCAGCGCGCTGCCGACCCGCCAGTGATGAGCCATCGAGCGGACGGCCAGGCGTCCGGCCACGGTGCGAGCGGTGGCGATACGCGCAGTGGAGACCCGCGTGCCGCCGAGCCGCCCAGCCGCGACCTGGCCGGCGGTAGTGCGCCTAGCGGGAGGCTGCCTGTAGACCTCCGGCGTGATGCCGAGCCGCCGACTGGCCGTCTCGCTGGTGTCGAGCCGCCCAGTGGTGCTGCACTCGCGCCGGTGCGTGCCCGCTACGCCTCGTGGCTGGGCCTGGATCGCGCGCATGTGCTCTCCGACCGCGAGGAGGACCCCGCGCAGGTCCGCGCACTGCAGCTGATCCTGCGGCTGGAGCGCACGTCGGCCCCCGACTGGTATGCCGCGCTGGAACTCGCCGCCCAGGGCTGCGCCGCACTGTGCCTGGACCAGCGCGCCGAGCCCGGCGGCCCCTGGTTCGACGCGATCCACGACTACTGCGCCGGACACATCCGCAAGGTGACGCGGCGGGCTCGAGCCAGCCACTGGGACGCGACGGCCGGCCTGCCCGGTGTGACGCTGACCCGCGATGACACCCAGGTGCGGGCGCTGCTGCCCGGTTTGGTCGGGGAACTCGACAAGCGCGTGTCGAAACTGCAGGTCGGTGGCACCGACGCGCCGCGGCACGAGCCCGACTCGTGGCCCGACCCGGTCGACGGTGCGTTGATCGTCCACCCGGCCCCGACCGTGCGGATGACACTGGGGAAGACGATGGCCCAGGCCGGCCACGCGGGCATGATCGGCGCCGCGCTGCTCGCCGGGGACGACCGCGACGCGTTGCACCGATGGCACGCCGCGGGACTACCGGTGGCGGCGCGCCCGGCGAGCGAGCAGCAGTGGCGCGCGATGACGGAGGCGCTGCGCGACCCGTCCGCCGCGTGGCGCCGACAGCGCCTAGTGGCGGTGCGCGACGCCGGGTTCACCGAGATCGATCCAGGCACCATCACCGTCATCGCCGTCGCGCCCGGCTGACTGTCTCGCCGTCGCGCCCGGCTGACTGTCTCGCCGTCGCGCCCGGCTGACTGTCTCGCCATCGGCCGACGCTGTTTCTCGACTCCGGCCGGCGGTGCTCCTGCCCGGCGATGCGGCTTCTCGTCTCTGGCTGGCGCTGCTTCTCGTCGCCGGCCGGCGCCGTTTCGTGCGACCACACGCTCACGATTGTGCTCTGCCGGCCGATGGAAGGGCTGTGTACGTCATCAGCGATCGCAGCGCCACTGCCGGAGCGGTGCGCACGCGCGCGCGGCCGGGCACGCGGCCGCGTCCGCGATTGACGCTCGTCGACGGCGGTCGATCGGAGCCGGTGCTGTCGACCGTGCCGCCTTCGGCGCGCGCGCGAAGCCACCGGCGGACACAGGGAGGGGCTGCCATGGAGCCGTCGCTCGCTCGGCAGCGGTTCACCGGTGAACCGGTCGTCCGGTTCGGCATGTTCGGACCGGACGGCCGGCCCCATGTGGTCCCGGTCATCGCGACGGTCATCGACGACAAGGACGATGGCGTCGTGGTCTTCGCCGTGGACGGATCCGGCGGATTCGCCTCGATCGGCCCGTTCCTGTCGGCCGGGGTGCGTGCCCACCCGCGGGTGACACTGCTGGCGGACCGCGCGCTGGTGGACGGCTCGACCCTGTGGTGGGTGCAGGCCCAGGCCGTGGCCGAAATCCTGCGGTCTGAGGATGCGGAGGATCCGCGGTTCGACGTGGCGATCGCTGCCCTCGAGTCGCGACATGCGCATGTCGCACTGCGGCCCGTGCCACCGCTGGTGGTGTGGAACACGGTCACCGGCTGGATGGGTCAGCACTTGGAGAGCAGCTGACCGTCCACTCCGAGACGATTTCAGGGTCCACTCAGAGCGAGCCTCTGGGTCCATTCCGAGAGA
>CAZIIX010000251.1:0-3854 GCA_964539345.1 uncultured Actinomycetes bacterium
CTCCGGCACCCGCGGGCATCTGTCGGTCGCGCAGATCGCCGACGCGATCTCCACCGCCGGCCAAACCGCGATCGGCTGGGGAGGCTCCGGCATCACGACCGGCTCGGTCGCCGACCAGCCCGGATCGCCGCACACCGGGATCCACGCGGGGGCCCGCGCCGACCTGGTCACGGTGGACCTCGACTCGGTGCGCACCGCCGGGGCGCGCTCGGGCGACGTGCTGGCCGCGGTGCTGTTCGCCGCGACCGCGTCCGACGTGGACCGCGTCATGGTCGACGGGGAGTTCATCGTCCAGGACGGGCAGCACCGGAGCGTGGCCGACCCGGGTGCGGAGCTCTCCGCGGCCATCGCAGCGGTACTCGACTGATCGGCGGCGCGCGGATCCCTACGCGGACCAGGCGCGCGCCACCTCCAGCACCGCATCCATCGCCTCGGGCTCACCGATGGTGATACGCACCCCGTCACCGGCGAACGTCCGCACGCTGATGCCCGCGTCGCGCAGTGCCCCGTCGAGCGAGAGCGCCGACTCGCCGAGCGGCAGCCACACGAAATTCGCGCGGCTGACCGGTACCTCGAACCCGGCATGCCGCAGCTCCGCGGCGAACCGGTCCCGGCGGGAGACGATCTGCGCGACCCGCTCGCGCTGCCGGGGCCAGACGTCCAGGGCCGCAACGGCAGCGGCCTCCGCGACGGAACTGACGAGGAACGGCAGCGCGGTGCGGCGGAGGGCATCGGCCACCGGCTCCGGCGCCACGCAATACCCGACCCGCAGCCCGGCCATCCCGTGCGCCTTGGAGAACGTGCGAAGCACGGCCAGGTTCGGAAATCGGCGCGCCAGCTCGACGCCGTCGTGCCGCCGCGGATCGTCGTGGAACTCGAGGTAGGCCTCGTCGAGCACGACCAGGCAGTCCTGCGGCAGCGCGTCGATGAACTCTTCCAGCTCGGCACCGTCGACCGCGGTCCCGGTCGGGTTGTTCGGACTGCAGACGATCACCATCGGGGCGCCGGTCCGGCGCACCGCCTCGGCCATCGCCGGCAGATCGTGGCCGTGGTCGCGCAGCGGCACCGGGACCGATCGCGCCCGGCACACGGGGATCACCACCGGGTATGCCTCGTAGGATCGCCACGCATGTACCACCGCGTCGGACGGGTCGGTGACGGTCTCGACCAGCAGCTGCAGCAGCGAGATCGACCCTCCGCCCAGCACGATGCGTTCGGCGGGAACGTCGATGCGGTCCGCGACGCGAGCGACGAGACTCGCGCCGGACGGGCTCGGGTACCGGTTCGCCCCGCTGGCGGCCGCGGCGATTGCGTCGGTCACGGCCGGGTCGAGCGGCCACGGCAGTTCGTTCGACGAGAGTTTGAAGGCGTGCCCATCCGGGCCGGCCGCTGCCGGTTTGCCCGCGACGTAGCCGGGTATCGAGTCCAGGTCCGCGCGGAGCCGTACCGAGGTCACCCGTTCATCATCGCCGACGGCCAGCTCGGACCCAACCCTGGCTCTCACCCGGTGGAAATCCCGGAGCTCCGGCGGGCTCCGCCTGGCTCTGCTGCCGTGGTCAGCCGGGCGCCGCGGCGGCAAGGCGGGCGCCGCGGCGGCAAGCCGGGTGCCGCGGCGGCAAGCCGGGTGCCGCGGCGGGCTCCCCTCAGCTCTGCCCCGGCAGTTCGCCGGTCTCGGTGACGTCGGTCGCGATGTCGCGGAGCTTGCGGTTCAGGTGCTGACTGCTCTCGCGCAGCAGGTCGAAGGCCTCCTCCTCGCGGACCTTGTGGGTCGCCATCAGGATGCCAATCGCCGCGCCGATCTGTCGACTCGCCGACAGCGCGCGCCCCAGGCTCTCCACGGTCTCGGTCGCGCCCGCATGCAGCAGCATCACCTGTGCTTGCGCGGCGAACAGTGCGCCCAGGTTGACGGCCGCGGTGTCGAACGCGTTCGGCCGTGCCCCGTACATGTTCAAGGCGGTGCGATGGGGCCGATCGGTGAACGGCACCGACAGGATCGCGCGGATCGGCGTGTCCCGATGGAGCGCCTGCGTGAATGCCGGCCACCGATCGTCATCGGCGACGTCGTCGATCCGCAGGGCCTCGTCATAGTTGGCGGCCGTCAGGCAGGGTCCCTCGCGGAGCGTGTACTGGAGCTGGTCGGCGGTACTGGCCGTCCCCCCGGAAGCAGCGAGCGTGCGCGGACCACGCCCGACGGGCCATTCGGTGATGGCCGCCCAGTCGCAGCCGGGAATGACCTGGACAGCCAGGGCGACCAATCCTTCCAGCGCCGTTTCCTGGTTCGTGGCGGCCGGGTCCGCAGCCGCGCCGGCGGCCGGGTCCGCAGCCTGGTCCGCAGCCGCGCTGGCAGCCTTGTCCGCGGACCGGTTCACCGCGGTCCGCGTCGAGGCCTGGTTCGGCGGTGTCTGGCTCGATGGGGGCTCGTTCCGGGTGGTCCGGAGTCGCTGATTCAACTCGAGGAACGCCAGGGCGAGGTCATGGGCATCCCCGGCTTCGTGCGCTCGATCCACCGCGGTCCTTCCGTCCGACTGCCGGGCATCTGCCGCGCCTACCCGGAGGGGATCAGTTCCATGGCTGGTCGGCCGAGGCCCACTGGTAGCCAAGCGTAGGCGCGTCGCGGCAGGTTTTTCACCGGTGCCACAGACCCGCAGCACAGACCCCGCCGCGGCGAATGACGTTGTGTCACCCCGATTGCGACAGGCGTGCGAATCACGGAGCGATGTCTTGACTGCCGACCATGCCCTGTGGTGCTGTAGTGATGTTCGTCGGTTCAGCAAGGAGCCTGATGCGCTACGTATCAGGAGGTTTGCGTCATGGCGATTCATCGTTCGTTGCAGACTCCCCAGCGCCGCACCCGTCACCGTGCCGCGCCGGTGATGTCGCGGCCTTCCATTTCCCCCGAGGACGCCCGACGCGGTCGGGACTCCGAGTTCGGACCACCACCGCCGTCCGCCCCCGACTACTGCAATGCCGGACCGGACGTCTTCTGGCGCCGAGACGCGGCAGGTGAGCGCAGGTGAGCTCGACGCGACACGACCCCTGCACCTCGCTACGGCGAGGCCTGCCCGCCACCTGCACGTCACGGTTGACCGTCGCTCACCCGCCCGCCGGGCAGACCGGGTCGGCGGCGCAGAGCGAGCACCGACCTGTCCGAGTGGCGCCGGTAGGCGCGGGGCCGCAGTTCTGGATCACCGTCGACGGCGGGTTCGCGGACCTGACCCTGTCGCTGCACGGCGAACTCGACCTCGCCTACCAGGAGTACCTGGTGACCGCCGCATCGCAGCAGCTGTCCGGCCGCCACTCTTCGGTGATCACGATCGACCTCGGCGGTCTGAGCTTCCTCGGCGCGAGCGGTATCACGGCGCTGCTATCGATCAAGGAGGTCGCCGAGCGGAGCGGGGTGAGGTTCACCGTGCGCAACGTTCCGGCCATGATCGAACGGCTGTTCCTGATCTGTGGCGTTGCGGTGGATCTCGGCGCCGCGCCCGACCGGACCGGCGACGGTGCCCGGGCTACCTATGGAGCCCGCGGTGCCGACGGCGCCCACGCGCGCTAGCAGCACCGGCGAGGAGCCCGCGCCACCCCGCACCTGACGTCGTCACGACGGCGGCGCCGCCTCGGCAATGATCTCCCGGAGCGCCCGGACGTGTCCCCGGTAGGCGCCGCGGCCGCGCCGGGTCAGCGTCAGCCAGATGCGCCGCGAATCGTGCTGGGCGCGCTGCTGCCGCACATAGCCGGCCTCGACCAGCGCAGCGACCTGCTTGCTCAATGCCGACGCGCTCAATCCGACCGCGTCCTTGATGATGGACATCTCCACCGCCGTGCCGTGGTCGAGCATCGCGCAGATCTTCAGGCGA